>JABUEV010000064.1 GCA_013314865.1 Bacteroidales bacterium
GTACAGGGATGTCGCAGGAGACATGGAACAATGGAATTGATGGGCTGTCGGAAGGATTACCAAGATTTATAGGAGTGAGATCCCCCTCCGGATGGAAGTCGGTTATAACTGAAGCAAGAAAAAGGGGTGACCGTTACTTCCTGATAAAAAGAAAAGTAAGCTATGAGACACTAAAACAGCTCCAGGAGCTTCCGATTTTCAGGGAAGGACAGTTCAGAGGCGGCCTGATAACAATAGTAGAAAACAAAAGAATTCTGCCCCATCGTGAGCTGGCTGAAAGAACTATAGGTTATATCAATACTGGTGCTGAAGTCATTAAGGTCGGCATAGAAGGTTCGTTCGACAAGGATCTTGCCGGAAGGAACGGACTGGCAGTAAAGCAAAGACTTGCAGGGGGCGACTGGATAACGGTTGACAATATTAACAATATAGATGCAAAAGACGGTAATGATATTGTAACCACCCTTGATGTTGATTTTCAGGACGTGGCCACATCAGCTCTCAAAAAACAGCTGAGGAAACATAATGCTCATCACGGATGCGCCATCCTTATGGAGGTCTCAACAGGTGACATCCGGGCGATGGCAAATCTTGAACTGGGCAGTGACGGAGATTATCATGAATCGTACAATTACGCCATTGCAGAAAGCACTGAGCCAGGTTCAACTTTTAAGCTTCCTGTATTGATGGCGGCACTGGAAGACGGTGTTATTGATACAGGAGATATAGTTGACACAGGCACAGGAAGTGTTAAATTCTACAACAAAGTAATAAAGGATACCCGGGAAGGTGGCTACGGAAAAATATCGGTAAAGCAGGTATTCGAAAAATCATCAAACGTTGGTACGTCAAAAATAATCTACGAAAACTACAAGGATAAGCCCAGGAATTTTGTCAACAGGCTGAATGCAATGAAACTTAACCAGAAGCTGGATATTCAGCTTAAAGGAGAAGGAGAGCCGCTTATAAGACAGCCAGGCGACAAACTCTGGTCAGGTTTGTCACTGCCAATGATGTCACATGGCTATGAGGTCCGGATGACTCCCCTTCAGATACTTACATTTTACAATGCAGTTGCCAACAACGGCAAGATGGTCAAACCGCGTTTCGTGACAAAAGTCCTTAAAAACGGAAGGGTTGTCAAGAGTTTTGACACTGAAGTCATCTCAAATTCAATAGCATCACGCCAGACAATAAAAAAGGCAAAAAGCATGATGGAAGGAGTGGTTGAGCACGGGACAGCTACTAACCTGAAAAACTCCAACTACAGGATTGCCGGAAAAACCGGAACTGCGCAGATAGCACGGGGTAAGCAGGGTTACAGGCAAGGATCAGCAGTTTCTTACCAGGCTTCCTTTGTGGGTTATTTCCCGGCTGATGATCCTCTTTATTCATGCATAGTGGTGGTAAATGCTCCTTCGAACGGAGTCTATTACGGCAATGTCGTTGCCGGAACTGTTTTCAAGGAAATTGCTGATAAAGTTTATGCAACCACTTTTTACAAGGATTACAAAACGGAAGACGACAATAAGCTTGTTGCTTCTGCTCCGGAAGCCGGGAACGGGTATATGCCGGATATAATCAGGGTTCTTAACAGTCTTGATGCCAATCTCAGAAAAAAGGCAAAAAGTGAATGGGTAGCCACCCGCGAATCGGGTGACACTATAAAAATGGTGGGGCTCGACTTCCGGAAAGGACTCGTACCTGATGTCCGCGGAATGAGTCTCAGAGATGCCGTTTACGTCCTTGAAAACGCCGGATTGAGAGTCCGGTACGACGGCAAGGGCAAAGTACTGCGCCAGTCACCTGAACATGGAGCAAGAGTAAATGAAGGATCTGTGGTATTTCTTGATATGAGTATGTGAGATGATTACGGTAAATGACATTTTGAAAGGCACTGATGTGATCTCCGTTAAAGGAGATGCAGGACAGGTTATAAAAGATATCCAGTTTGATTCCCGCAGGGTAAGCAAAGGTTCTCTTTTCGTGGCCGTAAGGGGGACAAACTCGGATGGCCATGATTTCATAGAAAAGGCTATTGAAAACGGTGCATCGGCAGTTTTGTGTGAAATGGCGCCGTCTAATGCTGATGAAAAAGTTACCTGGATTCTGACCGGAAATTCTGCAAAGGCTCTTGGAACTGTTTCCTCTACATTTTATGGAAATCCCTCCTCAAAACTCAGACTAGTCGGCGTCACCGGAACCAACGGCAAAACTACAACTGCTACTCTGTTGTACCGGATGTTTTCAAGGCTTGGATATAAGTCAGGCCTTCTTTCCACGGTGTGCAACTATGTGGTTGACAAGGAATTGCCTTCAAGACTTACAACACCAGACCCGTTGGAGATAAACTCACTTCTTTCACAAATGGTTGAGGCCGGATGTGATTATGCCTTCATGGAAGTAAGTTCTCATTCAGCCGATCAGAACCGGATAGCCGGACTCAGGTTTGAAGGCGGCATATTTACCAACCTTACGCATGATCACCTTGATTATCACAAGACTTTTGACAATTATCTTGACGCTAAGAAGAAATTCTTTGACGGGCTCTCCTCAGAGGCTTTTGCGCTCATTAATGCCGATGACAAAAACGGTAAAGTGATGGTTCAGAACTGCAGGGCTCGCAAATTCTTTTATTCCATCAAGGGGATTGCTGATTTCAGGTGCACTATCATTGAGCAGAGTTTCGGTGGTATGGGCCTGCGGATTGATGGCGAGGAAGTCTGGACAAGATTTGCAGGGGAATTCAATGCATCAAACCTGATTGCAGTATACGGGGCATCAATTCTGCTCGGAGCAAAGAAAGAAGAAGTCCTTACCATCCTGAGTGACCTGAGACCTGTGCCTGGCAGACTTGAAATAATCTCAGGAGGTGACAATATTTCATGCATTGTTGATTATGCGCATACCCCCGATGCCCTCAGGAATGTAATAGAAACCATAAATAAGATCAGGGGAGGTGATAAACAACTTATCACAGTTGTGGGTGCAGGAGGAGACAGGGATCCCCTGAAAAGACCCAAAATGGCATTTATATGCGCTGAAGGAAGCTCAAAGGTGATTCTAACCTCAGACAACCCAAGAACTGAAGATCCTGAAAAGATCATTGACGACATGGAAGCGGGGATACCTGCAGACCTGAAAAACAAAGTGTTAAGGATATCCAACAGGCGCGAGGCAATAAAAACTGCAGTAATGCTTGCCGGCCCCGGCGATATAGTGCTGGTGGCAGGGAAAGGTCATGAAACATACCAGGACATAAAAGGAGTTAAATATCATTTTGATGACAGGGAGGAAGTAAAAAAGGCTTTAAACATTAAATAGGAAAGGCAGTGCTATACTATCTGTTCAAATATCTTGACAAGCTTAATATACCGGGAGCCGGTGTGTTTGAATACATTTCCTTCAGGTCGGCAATGTCAGTCATAGTTTCCTTATTCATTTCACTTCTGATAGGCAGAAGGATTATACGGTACCTTCAGTTAAAGCAGATAGGAGAGGTTGTCAGAAACCTTGGACTGGAAGGGCAGTACAGAAAGGAAGGAACACCGTCAATGGGAGGAATAATAATTCTTGCATCAATTATAATACCTACACTCCTTTTCGCAAAGCTCGACAATGTCTATGTAATACTCATGCTGGTAACCACAATATGGCTGGGATTCATAGGATTTATGGATGATTACATAAAGATTTTCAGGAAAAACAAGGAGGGCCTAGCAGGCAGATTCAAGATTGCCGGACAGATAGTGCTGGGACTGGTGATAGGTGTTACGCTCTATTTCAGTGATGACGTGATAATTGTTGAGAAAGTGAGGGTATCAGATCTGACTGCAAGAGAAAGGATTGAGATGCTTGATCCTTCAGTTACTTCACCGCAGGTGGAAATACCTATGGAAAGAAAATCGACCAAGACCACCATACCGTTTGTCAAGAACAATGAATTTAACTATTCCTGGCTTGTGGCATTCGCCCCGGCTAAATACAGGGAAGTTCTTACATGGATAGTTTTTGTAGCGGTGGTGATATTTATTGTCACGGCAGTGTCAAACGGAGCAAACCTGACCGATGGACTGGATGGCCTTGCCACGGGTGTCTCGGCAGTCATAGGTACTGCCCTGGGTATCCTGGCGTATGTATCCAGTAACATAATTTATGCCGACTATCTGAATATTATGTACATACCAAGGTCTGAGGAACTTGTGATTTTTGCAAGTGCTTTCATAGGGGCAACGATAGGCTTTCTGTGGTATAATTCATATCCGGCGCAGGTCTTTATGGGAGATACAGGTAGTCTTTCGCTTGGAGGCATAATAGCAGTTTTTTCCATAGTGATAAGGAAAGAACTCCTTATACCAATCCTTTGCGGGATATTCCTGGTTGAAAGTCTTTCCGTGGTCATTCAGGTGGCCTGGTTTAAAAGAACGAAGAGGAAGTATGGCGAAGGAAGGAGAGTGTTCCTTATGGCCCCTTTGCATCATCATTACCAGAAAAAAGGATATACGGAACCAAAAATAGTGACACGATTCTGGATCGTAGCATTAATTCTTGCAGTGATAAGCATAGTTACTCTTAAGATAAGATAGTCTGATGAAAAAACTGGTTATACTGGGGGCGGGAGAAAGCGGCACAGGAACGGCAATACTGGCAGCGCAGAAGGGGTATGACGTGTTTGTCTCCGACCTCGGTACTGTGAAGGAAAAATACAGGCAACTGCTCGATGCCCGCAAAATTAGATGGGAGGAGGGCAGACATACTGAACATGAGATTTTGTCGGCAGATGAAATTGTCAAAAGCCCCGGCATTCCCGAGAAGGCTCCTGTTATTCAGCTCATTCGTAGCAAATCCATTCCCGTGATTTCGGAAATTGAGTTTGCTGGCAGGTATTCGAGAGGTTTCAAAATTTGTGTCACCGGCAGTAACGGAAAAACCACTGTCACAAATCTTATCTGGCATATTCTCAGGAAAGCCGGTAAGGATGCAGTTATTACAGGCAATGTTGGAAACAGCTATGCAATGGCAGTTGCCGGCGGCGACCACGACTATTACGTGCTTGAACTCAGCAGTTTTCAGCTTGATGACATGTTCTCCTTCAGGGCAGAGATGGCAATACTTATGAATATTACGCCTGATCATCTCGACAGGTATGATTATAAGTTCCAGAATTACATCGACTCCAAATTCAAAATAATACAGAACCAGACTGCTTCGGATTACTTTATTTACTGGGCTGATGATCCTGTAATTACTGCTGAACTGGCAAAGAGAAAACCTGATGTCAGACTTCTTCCATTTTCTGCCGTAACTGCGGAAAACATGGCAGGTTACGTGCAAAACGATGAAATAATTATTGATTTTCACCATAAAACCAACCTTATGACCATTCACGATCTGGCACTTAGGGGCCGCCATAATCTTTACAATTCAATGGCTGCCGCGATAGCGGGAAAAGTCCTGAATATCCGGAAGGATATAATACGGGAAAGCCTCGCAGATTTTCAGGGAGTTGAGCACCGTCTTGAACCTGTTATAACGGTTTATGGCATCAACTTCATAAATGACTCAAAAGGTACCAACGTCAACTCGACATGGTACGCGCTGGAGTGTATGGAGACAGACGTTGTCTGGATCGACGGAGGGGTTGACAAGGGAAATGATTATTCTGAACTGTTTCCGGTTGTGAAACAAAAAGTCAAGGCCATTGTGTGTCTTGGCAAGGATAACAGGAAGATAATAGAAGCCTTCAGGGACAAGGTTCCGACAATTGTGGAGGCCTCATCGATGGAAGAGGCCGTAAGATCGGCCTATTACCTGGCCAAGAAGGGGCAGACGGTGCTTCTGTCTCCTGCCTGTGCAAGCTTCGACCTCTTTGCCAATTATGAGGACAGGGGCAGGCAGTTTAAACAGGCTGTAAGAAATCTCTGATTCATTGCTTATGCAAAAGGGCTGGCTGACAAGGACTTTTAAAGGCGACAGGGTTATTTGGGCCCTGGTGGCAATGTTTATGATTTATTCATTGCTTGCTGTTTACAGCTCATCAGCCGGAGTGGCCTTTCTCAAATACGGAGGAAACACAACCTATTTTCTCAAAAGCCAGCTGGTGATGATATTTCTTAGTCTGGTCATCATTATCATAGTGCACTATCTTCCATACAGGATTTATTCTTCACTGGCAGGAGTATTCCTTATCCTGTCGGTCATACTGCTGATACTTACCTTTTTCATTGGGTCCAGGATCAATGAAGCGACAAGATGGATTGAGATACCTGGTACTGGTTTCCGCCTGCAGACGTCTGATGTGGCCAAACTGGCTCTGGTTCTATACCTGGCACGAACCCTTTCAAGGTATCAGAACGAGTTGGATAATTTTATGCTGGTAACAAAATACATGATGTTACCTGTGGCCATAGTCTGCGGTTTGATAATGCCCGAAAATCTTTCGACGGCACTCATGGTATTTGGAATCAGCATAGTAATTATGTTTATCGGCAGAGTACCTTTCAAATTCCTGCTTGCATATATAGGCATGGCAGTTGCAGGAGTTGTGCTGTTTGCAATGGTTCTTTCAGTGGTCTCCAAAGACAACAGGGTGGAAGTCTGGAAGGAAAGAATCGAAAATTACTTTTCAGGAAAAGGAGACACGGATGATGATTACCAGTCGAACCAGGCAAAGATAGCAATTGCCACAGGAGGCCTTTTCGGGAAAGCACCCGGCAAGAGCGCACAGAGAAATATGCTGCCGCAGTCAAATTCCGACTTCATTTTTGCAATTATTATTGAGGAATACGGGCTTCTTTTTGGGGCATTGCCGCTCATACTTGCCTATATGATTCTGCTTTTCAGGGGGATTGTCATTGTCAAAAAATGCGAGACAGCATTTCCGGCATTTATGGTGATGGGGCTTACAATTATGATAATAATACAGGCAATGCTGAATATGCTTGTTGCAACAGGGCTCTTCCCGGTTACAGGTCAGACACTGCCTATGGTAAGCTGGGGAAGGACATCAGCCCTTGTAATGAGCTTTTCTATAGGCGCTATCCTGAGCGTAAGCCGTGTGGTGAACGCCCGGATAAAGAAAGAGGAACTTCCTGTTGAAGAACAGACAGACGAAGGAGAAAAAATATATGAACCGGCAAAAACATAAAAGGGTCATCATAAGCGGCGGAGGGACAGGAGGACATATTTTTCCTGCCATTTCAATCGCTGATGCACTGCGCAGAATTGAGCCGCAGACTGAAATTCTTTTTGTCGGTGCCGAGGGAAGGATGGAGATGGAAAAGGTTCCTGCCGCGGGATATAAAATCATTGGCCTGCCCGTAGCAGGGATCAACAGGAGCAAACCCCTTAAAAATATTCAGGTATTTTTTAAGCTCATGAGAAGCCTCAGAATGGCCCGAAAGGTTCTGAGGGATTTTAAACCGGATGTTGTGGTGGGTGTCGGAGGCTATGCAAGCGGACCTGTACTTCGCCAGGCCGGAAAAATGGGAATTCCCACACTCATACAGGAGCAGAATAGCTACGCCGGAGTTACCAATAAACTGCTTGCCAGAAAAGCTTCAGTGATATGTGTTGCTTATGACGGAATGGAAAAATATTTCCCGGCCGAAAAAATTATCAAGACCGGAAATCCTGTAAGGCAGAACTATGACAATCTTAAGGAAATAAGGGATGAGGCCCTGAAATTCTTCAACCTCAGAAAGGATTACCCTGTGATACTGGTTCTTGGGGGATCGCTTGGAGCCGGAAGCATAAACAAATGCCTGACTGAAAATATCAAAACCCTGGCTGACTGCGATTGCCAGTGGTTGTGGCAGACAGGAAAATTTTACTATCAAGAGGTTTTAAAGGCAGTCAAAAGCATCTATTCTGATAATATTTCAGTTCATGATTTCATCAACAGGATGGAATATGCCTATGCAGCTGCAGATATTATTGTTACCAGGGCAGGTGCTTGTACCATTTCCGAATTGTGCCTTGTTGGCAAACCGGTTATCCTTGTGCCTTCGCCAAATGTTGCAGAGGATCATCAAACACTAAACGCCATGGCTCTTGTTGAAAAAGACGCGGCCTTAATGATACCGGATAACATGGTCTGTAAACTTTTGCTTACTGAGGCTGTAAAGCTGATTTCAAATAGGGAGAAAATGGATCTCCTTTCAGAAAATATAAGAAAACTGGCTGACCGTGATGCAGATATAAGAATTGCACGGGAAGTACTGAAACTTGCGGGGGCATGATAGAAGGAAACAACATACGGGGATATTATTTTGTAGGCATTGGTGGCATCGGAATGAGCAACCTGGCTCTTTATTTTCTAAAAAAAGGGTTTGAGGTTGCAGGATACGACCGTACTGAAACCTTCATTACCCGGTCGCTTGCTGAAGCAGGATGCAATATTTCATACTGCGACAGTGTGGAATCTATCCCATATCTTTTCAGAGAAGCTTCTTCAGCCAGGGATGTGATAGTGATATATACTCCTGCAATTCCCCTGGATAATCAGATAATTTCCTGGTTCAGAAACAATGGTTACCGGCTGTTCAAAAGAGCTGAAATTCTCGGTGAACTGTCAAAACAGACAAACACTGTGGCTATTTCAGGCACGCACGGAAAAACGACCATTTCAACAATGACAGCTCATCTGCTTAAACAATCACACCTGGACTGTTCTGCATTTCTCGGGGGAATTTCCAAAAACTACGGATCAAACCTTATACTTGGGAAAAGCAGGTTCACTGTTATGGAAGCTGATGAATTTGACAGGTCATTCCACCATCTCAGCCCTTTTATATCAGTTGTCACCTCACTCGACCCTGATCATCTGGATATTTACGGTGATCTGACATCAATGGTGCAGGCGTACATTGAATTCTGCGGTAAAACCAGAAAGGGAGGATACCTTTTGGTCAACAGCAGAATAAAAGAAAAGATTGTAAAACCGGCCGGTGTCAATTTCTACACTTATGGGTTCTCTGAGGGATCAGATTATGTGGCAACCGGAATCAGAAGGGAGAAAAATGTCTACATATTTGATATTCAAACCCCTGACGGGGTGCTTAATAATATTGAGTTTGCTTTGCCTGGCAAGGTAAATGTGGAAAATCTTACAGCAGCAATTGCAGTATCCCTGCTCTGCGGTGTAAGTGAGAATGAAATAAAAGAAGCGGCCAAAACATTTAAGGGTGTCATCAGAAGATTTGATGTGAGGTATGACAACCATGGGGTGACATACATTGATGATTATGCTCACCATCCTGAGGAGATCAGGGCATTTATAATGTCAGTTAAGGAATATTATGCTGGCAGGAGAATAACCGGCATCTTTCAGCCGCATCTTTACTCGCGGACGCGCGATCTTGCAAAGGGAGTTGCTTCGGTGCTTGATGAA
>JABUEV010000065.1 GCA_013314865.1 Bacteroidales bacterium
TCATTTCTTGGTTCTGTAAAGTTGAAGATAGCATTGTTCATATCAGTAAGATTTTGAAAATGAAACAAAATTGCAGGGATGATTGTTCCGGGCAGGAACAAAACAGGGCTTAAAAAGACTTTAATTATTTAATCAGAAGAAGCTAAGTTATGGCGGGAATGACTTTCAGAAGCAGGTTGAGGACTTTGCTGACGTTATCATTAAAAACAGCCAGGACATCCTCCCATCTGACCGGTTCCTCGTCTTCCTTCCAGCAGTCATAGTCAGTGCTCATTGCAATGACTGCATAGTGTATTCCCAGTTCATTTGCGAGAATAACTTCAGGAGCAACCGACATATTGATAATATCTGCTCCCCACAGCCTGAACATCTTTGATTCAGCTCTGGTGGAAAATCTGGGTCCCTCAATGGTTATCACGGTTCCCTTTTCATGTACATGAAGTCCTGTCTCTTTTGCAGTTGATATTATCAATGCTCTCAGTTTATTGTCAAACGGATCTGCCATCGGTGTATGGTGCATACTGCCGGGCTCAAATTCATCGAAAAAAGTGATTGCTCTGTGACGTGTGAAATCAATAAACTGGTCAGGGATTACCAGGTCGCCTCTGCGGATCTCTTCCCTGAGACTGCCGCAGGCGGTGGTTGCAATTATATGTGTACATCCCTCATCTTTCAGTGCCCGGATATTTGCACGATTGTTTACTTTTGAAGGAGGTATTGTATGGTTTTGTCCATGGCGTGAGAGAATTACGACTTCTTTGCCCTCAATCTGTCCGCACAGGAGCGGTGATGAGGGTCTGCCAAAAGGCGTTTCAACATGTTTTTCTTCTGCGTGCCTGAGTATGTCAGGATTTTCCAGTCCCGACCCTCCTATGATAGCAGTCTTTGTCATACCATCGTTTTCAGATATTGCATAAGGACGCTTGCCGCTTCATCCATATCGTTGCCAAATGTAATTATACCCGACCTGTCGCCGGCCATTACAATAATCCTTTTTTCAAATACATCCGAATCCCTGAACAGACGGAAGATGTCTTTGGCCAGGCCGGGAGTGCCGTATTCCATACCCGGATTAGTTGTCGGGACTTTATAGATAAGTTCATTCCATAGATCCGTGCTGTGCACATGGATTACTGCATTTGTGTCAGGATCGGCCATATAGATTGCAGCGTGTGTAAGTGACTCGGAAGAGGCCTTGAGCGGACCTACGCACTGAACAGCATTGTCATCTATGTTGAATGAGGTTACTTTTACATAGTGGCCCGGCTCCAGTTCAGGTATTTCTCCTGTAGCTGAGGCAGTTATTATAAACTGGTTTCCTCCCTTTATCCTCATGCTTATGTTTCCGTAAGCTACACCGTTTTCATATGCCCCTATAAGATCCATATTAAATAAAATCTCCCTCCAGTAATTTATTATTTCGAACTGTTCGTCCGAAATAACAGGGCCTGATTGATTCCAGTGACAATTAAATTTTACAATACCTTGCATTCTTAAAGAGATTAATCAGAAAATAAATTTTTTATGTCTTCTGAGTTTGCCCTGATAATACCTTTTTCAGTTATCAGTCCCGTCACAAGCCTTGCCGGGGTAATGTCAAACCCCCAGTTTGCGGCAATAGTATTTTCAGGGCAGATTCTAACCTGATGCATTTCACCGTCTTCAATTCCTTTTATCATAGTCACTTCTTCGGGCGGCCTCTCCTCGATTATAACCTCGGAGTATGCATCCGTAATCTGCATGTCAATGGAAGTTGAAGGCACGGCGGCATAAAAAGGAATATTGGTGTCGTGTGCAGCAAGGGCTTTCAGGTATGTGCCAATCTTATTCACGACATCTCCGGTGGAAGAGGTTCTGTCAGATCCGACAATTACCACATCCACCATTCCTTTTTGCATAAGATATCCGCCCGTATTGTCAGGAATAAGTGTATATGGTACACCTTTTTTCCCAAGCTCCCAGGCTGTCAGTCTTGCTCCCTGGTTGACGGGTCGTGTTTCATCAACCCACACATGCACAGGGATTCCCCTGTCGTGGGCGAAATAGACAGGAGCCAGGGCAGTGCCATAATCAATACAGGCAAGCCAGCCTGCATTGCAATGTGTAAGGATATTCACCGGCTCGCCTTCCTTTTCTTTGCTTAGATCTTCTATGAGTTTCAAGCCATGAATGCCTATTTCCCTGCACAGGTTTTTCTCCTTTTCAGCAGTTTCGCGGGCAGCTGTAAGGGCTATGCGGGACAAATTTTTGGAATGAATATTATTCAGAAGTTTTTTTAGAACATAATTAACAGATAAAGAAAGATTTACAGCTGTTGGCCTGCTTGAAATGAGATACCTTGCAGCATTTGAAAGATGATCCGGAACGTTTGTATAGGCATTTATCTCAAGTGTTGCGAGGTACATGCCATAAGCACCTGTAACTCCTATGAGGGGAGCCCCTCTTACGACCATTTCACGGATAGCCTGCCAGGCATCTTCAACGCAACGAAGGTCTGAAATTTCAAAACTGAAAGGAAGTTTCTGCTGATTAATGACCTTAACCACAGCAGGATCATCCTCATCAAGCCATATACCTTCGTAGTTCTTGCCGTCAACTAACACTTGTTCCCGGTTAAAATGTATTTGCAAGATATTAAAATCAAAAATATTAAACGCAGGGGAAAAAATACCGTTTGTTGAAAAATCAGATTGTTAAATATTCAAAATTCGAATTATCGAATGATTTGTTCGATGGCTTTGCCATTATGATTTTATATTTTATCTTTGTCCAGGTGTTGACTGAAATTTAATTAATCTTTTTATATGGTAGATAAAGAGGCATTTAGAAAGAAGATTATTATTTCTGCAGGGCAGATTTTCAGCAGGTATGGCTTCAGGAAGACCACTATTGAGGAGATTGCAAAAGCGCTCAAAATGGGTAAAAGTTCGATATATTATTATTACCGGAGCAAGGAAGAGATTTTCGAGGCTGTGGTTTTACATGAGGCCAACATTCTTAGAAATGAGCTTACTACAGCCATTAAGGCAGTGGAATCACCGGTAGATAAACTGAAAAATTACGTTTTTGTCAGGATGAAAGCGTTCGAAAAACTTTCAAACTATTACAATGCCATTTTTGACAAAAACCTCGATCATTTTGATTTTGTTGAAGCCATAAGGGCGAGGTATGACAGGGAGGAACTGGCAATACTGAGACTGATAATATACCTCGGGGCGCGTCGCAAGGTATTCAAGGTAAACAACAGCGAATATACGGCCATGGCTATTCAGACAACTCTTAAAGGTCTTGAGGTCCCTTTATTCTGGAAGAAGAAGGAAATGGATATTGACAGCAGGCTGAATGCCATACTTGATGTACTCTTTTATGGCATAGTAAATGCATGAGAGTTTATTTACCAATAACGAGCCTTTTGTTTTTTTTCACGCTTAAATAAAACCATAAAATTCCGCCAAGTATAAAAGGAATACTCAGCAATTGTCCCATATTCAGTTTCATTGTGGCTTCAAAAGCAACCTGGTCTTCTTTAAGGAATTCGATGAAGAAACGTGCCACAAAGATGAGTATCATGGCAAGACTGATAAGTGTACCCTGTATGTGTGATCCTTTATTTTTCCAGTATATCCGGTAAAGGATGAAAAAAATAATCAGGTAAGATAATCCTTCATATATCTGTGTCGGGTGTTTGGGGGCAGTCTCCCCGTTTCTGAGGAACACGAATCCCCAGGGGAGATTGGTTTCAACTCCATAGATTTCTGAGTTCATAAGGTTTCCCATCCTGATAAAGAATCCTGACAAAGCAACAACGATGGCAATACGGTCGAGGGCCCAGGCATAGTCTTTTCTTTCTTTTCTTACAAACAGCCAGACAGCCAGGAGGATTCCAATAGCAGCTCCATGACTTGCCAGCCCGCCATGCCATATCTTTAGTATTTCACCAGGATTGCTCAGATAATATCCCGGTTCATAGAAGAAGCAGTGTCCCAGGCGTGCTCCTAATATAACTCCTATGGCCATATAGATAGTAAGCCTGTCAAGCACAGTATCCTTTAGCTTTTCATTCCTGAATATTTTCTGCATGATGATATATCCGAACAGAAATGAAGACGCAAATAACAGTCCGTACCATCTTACTGCAAAAGATCCGATCCGGAATATTTCAGGATTAACATCCCATGGTATTACAAGTAGTTGCATTGCTTTAATTTTAACTCGAATGTCAAAGGTAAAAAATATTCTTTTGCATGGAACCTGTTTAATTATACAGGAAAGGCTTTTTATACCTTTTCAAAAATTATCTTTAAAAAATGTAAGTTTGTAGTTGTTAAAAAAATCTATGAACCGGAGAATTTTTAAGGAAACTTTACCGGAACTGGCAGTGGCAGTACTGTTTATCATTTCAGGCTGTGCCAAGGTAAGTTCTCCCTCAGGCGGGCCAAGAGATAAGGAACCTCCGGTTATTCTTAAAAGTGAACCTCTTCCCGGTACAAAGAATTTCAGGGAAAAAGAGATAGTTGTAACCTTTAATGAATTTATCGTTCTTGACAATATAAATGAGAAATTCATGATGTCACCTCCTGCGAAAACCAAACCAAGAATTTTCATACGAGGTAAATCACTTCATGTTCAGTTTCAGGATGAGTTGAAGGACAGCACTACATATACTCTTTATTTTCAGGATGCAATCCGTGACCTTAACGAGGGAAATCCGATTGATAATTACCAGCACGTCTTTTCCACCGGACCGGTAATCGATTCATTATCTGTTACAGGGAATGTTTATAATGCATTTAACCTTGAAGTCCCTGAAAACACACTGGTCCTCTTATATAAAAATCTTGCCGACACTTCGGTTAAAAAACAGCTTCCCGACTACATTACAAGAGTTGAGAAGAATGGAGAATTCCGTATTGACAATGTTAGCGGCGGGAAATACCGTCTGTATGCTCTAAAAGATGCTGATAACAGCAAGAATTTCAATCTGCCCAATGAGGCTTTTGCATTTTCAGGTGAACCTGTGATTATTAGTCCTGATAAAAACTATCTTCCCAAAATCAGAGATTCTGTTGTTGTTAAATCAGGAGAACAGGCCAAAGCAGAAAAGCCTCCCGTTGAGGGTGAATATAAACTGTTTCTTTTTGAACCTGAAAAAAAGCAAAGATATCTGACCTCTTCAGGAAGAAAGATGCCCTACCAGTTGTTGTACACACTTTCCCTGCCTCCCGACAGCATGAAGTTTAAACTGTTCATACCGGATGCTCCTGCAGGATCGTATTTTATTGAGAAAAATGTAACAAAAGATACAATTACGGTATGGCTTACAGATTCCACACTTTATTCAAAACCTCAGATTGAAACAATTGTTACTTTCCCTTTTACTGACACTCTTGGGACTGACACATATAAAACAGATACGATAATGATGAGATACCTTGCCCCGAGAGCACCCAGGGTAAAAGTCAGGCGAAATACATACAAATTCAGTACCGGTATAACAGGAGGATCATATGCACCTGTCAAGCTCATTCTGTTCAGATCGGAGACTCCATTCAGACAGCCTGACACTTCAAGGATTCTATTGTATGAAATATTGAAAGAAGAAAGGAAAAGGATACCTTACACCATTTATCGGGACACGGCAAATTCATGCCTTTGCGTTATGACCGCCGACCTTCAGCAAGGTAACAGTTATCTTTTTATTGCTGATTCGGCAGCTTTTGGCAATATTTACGGGGAAAATAATGATTCGACCGCGATAAGATTCAATGTTAGATTGCCTGATTCATACGGGAAGCTGACAATCACAACCGAAAATTATCAGGGAAGAGCAGTCATACAGCTCCTCGGAAGCGATGAGAAGCTTGTAAGAGAGACATTAATGAAAGAACCGGGAGTTATTGAGTTTCCGTTCCTTGAAAAGGGATTGTACAGGCTCAAAGTCATTTATGATCTCAACGGTGATGGCAAATGGACAACAGGTGATTTTTCCGCTGGCCGTCAGCCTGAACCGGTTTCATATTATCCTTCGGAACTTGATGTAAAGGCAAACTGGGAAATAAACCAGAAATGGGATATTGGGAAGATGTACTACAAGGAACAAAAACTAAGAAGGGCGCAAAAAACAACAAGATAATTCAGAATTTTAATAATAATGAACCATTAAATTCTCAAATATGAAAGAAGTTACAGCAGGAGTAGACATTGGCGGCACCAATACCGTTTTTGGTCTGGTGGACAAAACCGGGGACGTGATAGTGGAGGGCAATCTTATCACCACTGATTATCCGGAGATACATGATTTCACAAGGGCACTTGGATCTGCATTAAGGAGTATGCTGAAATCCAATCCTGACCTGAAGCTGATTGGTACGGGAATTGGTGCCCCGAATGCCAATTATCACAAGGGAACGATTGAACTTGCTCCAAATCTTGCATGGAAAGGGATTGTCCCGCTTGCAGATCTTGTAAAGAAAGAAATTGATGTACCGGTAGTTGTTACCAATGATGCCAATGCAGCAGCAATGGGTGAGATGATCTTTGGCGGTGCAAAAGGCATGAAGGAATTCATCGTGCTGACCCTTGGAACTGGACTTGGAAGTGGCATTGTCATCAACGGGCAGATGGTTTACGGTCATACCGGACATGCCGGCGAGCTGGGGCATACAACGATAGTACCCGGGGGAAGAGTATGCGGATGCGGCCGCAGAGGTTGTTATGAAACCTATGCTTCTGCGTCGGGACTGGTAAGAACTGTGCTGGAGATGCTGAGTGAACTAAGAGATCCAAGTGTACTCAGGGACATTCCTCCATCACAGCTTACATCAAAAAGGATTGCTGAGGCTGCAGCGGAAAAGGACCCGATAGCTGTTAAAGCCATGGATTTTACAGCCGAAAAGATTGCTTTCGGAATAATCAATGCCATCGCATTCTCAAGTCCTGAGGCAGTTTTTCTTTTCGGGGGTCTTGCTCAGGCAGGAGAGGCACTCTTTGAACCGGTAAGAAAATATGTTGATAGTATGGTGATGCCAATTTTCAGGGGAACGGTTAAAATTCTTCCTTCAAATGTCCCTGAAAGCAACGCGGCGGTATTGGGTGCAGCCGCCCTTGCCTGGAACGAATTTGGTTCATAGTAACAGTGCGGTCAAATCATAAAATATATTAAATTTAGACCTGATGGTCTGGATTTTTGGGATTTAATTAAAAATTAAAAATATGAAAGGAAACATTCTTGTTGGTCAGTCGGGCGGTCCGACTTCAGTGATTAATTCGAGTCTGGCAGGAGTTGTAGAGGAGGCCATGAGGATGGGCATCGACGGGGAAATTTACGGAATGCGTTTCGGAATAGAAGGTTTCATGCAGGAATGGATGTATGATCTTGGCAGACAGCCGCGGGGTATCATAGAAGGATTAAGGCACACACCGTCATCAGCTCTCGGATCATCACGGCACAAAGTTAAGGACCATGATCTTCCGCGGATTCTGGAGGTGCTCAGGAAATATAATATCCGTTATTTCTTCCTTATCGGAGGCAACGACACCATGGATACAATTCACAGGGTTGAAGCCTATTGCAGGGATCAGCATTATGAACTTACGGGTGTAGGTATTCCAAAAACTGTTGATAATGACCTGTTTGGCACTGACCACACACCCGGATTTGCTTCAGCAGCCAGGTCAAACATTCTCAATGTGCTTCAGGCCGGAATTCTGGCCAGAGATATGCAGAAAGTAGATAAGTTTGTAATTTATCAGACGATAGGACGTGATGCAGGATGGCTTGCCGCAGCTACAGCACTGGCAAAAAGAAATGAAGAGGATGCTCCGCACCTTATTTATGCACCGGAGTTCAGTTTTGACCGGACAAAGTTCCTAAGGGATGTGGAAAAGTGCGTAAATGAGTATGGATGGGTCTCGATTGTCTGCGGTGAAGGGATCAAATATGCTGACGGAACACCGGTAAGTGCTTCAATGACAAGAGATAAATTTAATAATATTGAATTCGGGGCGATGGGAGGAACAAGTGTCGCTGTAAACCTTCACCGGATGATAAGTGACGAATTTGGATACCGCGGAGAATTTCAGATTACGGAATCGCTTATAATGAGCGATTTTGTGCGTGCATCGGAGACAGACCTTGATGAAGCCTACAGGTGCGGAACGGAAGCTGTAAAAATTGCCGCCAGGGGCGAATCAGGAGTTATGGTTGCAATTAACAGACTTTCCAATAACCCCTATAAAATTGAGTTTGGAAAAGTTCCCCTCGAAGAGGTCGCTGTAAAAGCCAAGCCTATGCCTTACGAATATTTCAATGCCCAGGGAAATCATGTATCACCGGCTTTCATTGAATACATGAAACCTCTTGCAGGTGAAATACCATTGTTTACAAATCTTGAAAAAATATTTGTTGAAAGAAAATAATCTGACATGACAAGAAGATTCAATAAAGTCGCATTGTCGATCAATGCACACCCCGATGATGCTGAGGCATGGAATGCCGGAGTGCTTAAACTGTTAAAGGATAAGGGATACAAGATTGTTATAGCTACCATGACCGGCGGTGACCTTGGTGGTTGCGGCATGGATATGGAAGAGACAGCCCGGGTCCGTTATCAGGAAGCAAAAAATGCCGCGGCAGTCCTCGATGCTGAATACTACACTCTCGGAGGAACCGACGGATTCCTCTTTGACACTAAGGAAATGAGACTCAAAACCATTTCTCTGATACGAAAGGTAAAAGCCGGAGTAATATTTACCCATCTTCCTGTTGATTATCATTCCGATCACAGGACAACAGCCAGTATTGTTGAAGTAGCCGCAATGGTGTCTTCGCTTGCCACGGTTCCTGTTAAGGAGAAACCGCTCAGTATCACCCCGCTTCTCTACCATTCGTCACCACTAACCCTTTCAGATCCCCTGGGTTCACAAATCACACCTCCCCACTTTTTTGTTGATGTCACCTCAGTGATTGAAACAAAGAAAAAAATGCTGGAATGCCATGTCTCGCAGATTGATCTGATGCGGCACATGCATAAAATGGACGATTTCTTTGGTTTCGTACTTGAAGGAAACCGGAATTACGGGAAAATGGCAGGAGTCGAATATGCCGAAGTCTACTGGCAGCATCTTGGAGGAGGTTTCCAGAAAGAGCCTCAGGTTCAGAATGACTTATCAGAATTTCTAATCAAAAAACTATAAAATCATGAATCTTAGAGAAGAAAAATACAGCAAGTTCGCTCTTGTGAAAGAGATGATGGAAACTCCGGGAATAATGAAATCGTTTAATCCGAAGGTTTCTGAAAAATTTGTAAAAGCCATAAAGGAGAAGAAAGGATTATTTCTGACAGGAGAGGGAAGCAGCAGGCTTTTACCTGCAAAGAGAG
>JABUEV010000066.1 GCA_013314865.1 Bacteroidales bacterium
TATAAGGGTAAAAATAATTGCCGCTTCTCTTGAATAAGGTTTTCTGTCAATCAGAAAATCAATAATAACATCTGTATCGATAAAAATGTCAGTCATTTCACAGATACTTTTTCACCAAAGCGTCACCAAGTTCTTTCTTATAGTCAAAATCAGCAGGTAAGTTTACGCTCCCAAGCAAAGACTTTACCAAAGGTGAATACTCGGTCTCATCAACCGGAGTGTTTTTTATTAGTAGTTTGAGGTAATTCTCTACAAGATCTGAAAGACTTCTTCCTTTGGTCTTTGCGTAAACTTTTGCCCTGCTGGCAACATCTTTATTTATGTTTAATGTTAATTTTGCATCCATATTACGTAAAAAAATTTCAATAAAAATACGTAAAATTTATTAATAATTCAATCTTAATTCCAGAATTTTCCATCTTAGATTCAGGCTCAGTCTGGCAGATAAATTTAGTCTCCTGACGGGTCAGTGATATTTTTCGTAAAGTGTTATATATCAACCATTTAATCTACTTTATACGTAGGGCGATGCAAATCTTAAAAATTATTCCCTGCCCGCTGAAGATGGAGTGCTTAATAAAGCACAGTTTTAATAAGTCACTATAGTAAGATTAAACGGCGGAATTACAAATCGGAGCGGAATTAATAATTTAAATTTTCATTTCACCCCATCCTTTTCTGTATTCTCTTTTAACGAACTGGTTTGCGGGCTCGAAGTTGGTAATTCGCATGTTTTCCCCATCCCATTTGTAACTTATGTAACGACCCGGAAATACATATCCTTCCATTTCTCCATAAACAGGATCTTTTCTTGTAATTTTCTTCCGGATGTTAAAGCATCTCAGTAAGAGATTTCCCATAAGAACAGTTTCTGTAAGCGGGCCTGCATACCCGACAAATGGTGAGTCGACCTCCATATTTCCATACCCGGCAATGCAGGCATCAATCCACTGCCACCAGTGTCCATCCATATCTCCTTCCACCCTGGGATATTTCTCGGGAATTTTAAGGTCCTTGTTGAGTGAGAGAGGGAGAAGGATTGGATTTCTTCCGCCCCATCCGCAGGCTGCTTTGCCTTTGGTGCCTATAAATAATGTAGCGCCCTCATAATCATTAAGGCCGGGCCAGTCGCCCATTACGTCGTTCATATTAAGTCCGGGTTCAATTTCGTACGGGCGTTCAGGAGTGATTCCTCCGTCCATCCAGTAAAGGTCAAGGTCTTTACCGTTCTTAAGTTTGTATCTGAATCTTATTGAACTTGATACAGGCCCGCTTTCGGGGAAAATTCCCTCCTGGAAAATGCCAGTATAGACTGTGCTTGCACTGCATGACACTTCAACAGGATATCCAAGCTCAAGCAGTTTGAACGGCGGTCCCATTATATGGCAACCCATATCTCCAAGTGCACCTGTTCCGAATCTCCACCAACCCCTCCAGTTAAAAGGAACCAGGTTGTCGATGTAATCAGTCTCCTCGGCGGTACCAAGCCAGAGATCCCATTTAAGCTCTTTGGGGATTGCCGGACGTGCTTCAGGCCAAGGTATTCCCTGAGGCCAGACAGGCCTGTCGGTCCAGCAGAATACTTTTTCGATATCCCCAAGCACACCTGCTTCAATCCATTCCCTGAGCGTCCTCATCCCGCCGCACGAAGCTCCCTGGTCGCCCATCTGGGTTACAACCCTGTATTTTTCTGAAGCCATGGTAAGAATCCTTGCTTCATAAATATCGTGGGTAAGCGGTTTCTGGAGATAAAGATGTTTCTTCAACTGCATTGCGGCAAGCCCTACAATGGCATGATTATGATCAGGGATTGCCACCGAAACGGCATCAACATATTTGCTTTCCTTGTCAAACAATTCCCGCCAGTCGTGATAGAACTTTGCTTTCGGGAATTCCTTAATTCTCGGGGCAGCCTGACGCTCATCAACATCGCACAGGAACGCTATTTCAGCATTCTTCTTTGGCGCAATGGCATAATGCCGGATGTCATCAGCCCCCTCACCGCCACATCCGATGGCAGCTATAAGCAGTTTGTCGCTCGGAGCTTTATGTCCGAGTCCGCTGACAGCAAAGCTCGGTATGATTGTCAGTGCAGCAGCTCCTGAAGAGGCAGTCTTTACAAAGCTTCTGCGGGAAAGCTTGCGATGGTTTTTTGCAATATGGTTTATTGGTTTCATTGTTCAATGTTTTTATTGTGGCTGTTTAGAATGTTATTTCTTAAGAGGTTTTACTGCTATCTCTTTAAAAAATACAACATCGGCATCTCCGTGGTTCTGAATTCCGATATAACCTGAATCGGGTCTTGGCCCCCTGTGGGGTTCAAAATCGAATTTGCGTTCCGGAACCGGGTCACCTTCAGTATAGTCGGTTACCTTTTCCCCATTAACATAAACTATGGTTCTTGGACCGTCAAGAGTTATCTCAGTTGTATTCCATTGCGGGCCTGGCTTGCCGGGTTTTGACAATGGTTTTGTAAGTGAATACAAAGTGCCTGTGTAATGGTATTCGTCCTCATCCGATAGCTCAGGTTTATTGTCAATCTGAACCTCATAGCCGTAATGAACCGGCATCCATTCTTCGCGGGGTTCGATCGGAATGCGGATGAAAATGCCTGAGTTGCTGTTCTCATCACGCATCTTCCAGACAACCCTTATCATGCAGTTGCCGAATTTTTCGCCGGCCCAGTATAACAGACCCATTCCTCCGTTACCTCTTATCAATCCGTCCTCAACTGTCATATAACCCGGACCGGCATGTTTCCATCCTGTAAGATCCTTGCCATTAAAAAGCTGTCTCCAGCCTGTATCCTGTGCCCGACAGGCGGAAAGGCTTATCAGGACTGACAAAAAAACAACAGCAGTCATTCCGGCAAATGCCATAAATGTTTTTCCGGCTTTGAAAGCCATGATCTTCCTTTTTAATTCTTTTTTTCCCATTGTAATGATTGATTAGAACTGGTTAGTTTTATCCTGTTATTGATTGTTACATTTCTAAAAACAGCCTTTAACCTGAATGGTCTAATGCTTTTTATTGTGCGGTATTTAAGCATTAAATTAAAAAATATATCGGTTCTATTGTAAATATTCAAATGATTATTTTGACGACATGTTTTGAGAGATGCCCTAATAGTAATTATCTGGTTACTTTGCTTTTAGGCGACTTAATGACAAAAAATCTGTGGATTTTAATAGCTGTTATCGGCTAGTATAGCTATTTGTTAATTAATGAGTTAACCTCAGATTTCAGCTTTGGAAGATAGAGGGTAATGATGCCCCAGATATTTTCATCTGATACTGAATCATAACCATGAATTATTTGGTTTCTCAATCCTATAATTCGTTTAGCATTTTCTATCTTGAATTCGGGGTTATCTTTCATAATTCGATTTACGGCTTCCCCGATTATCTCAAGATTTCTTTCAATTGCACGCTTAAGTATGGAATTGTTTCTATAATTCTCATACGTTTTGGCTTCTGTTTCGAAGTATGAATCGATTTCGTCAATTGCCAGTTTAACATCATATAGAAGCTTAAGCTGTCTCTCTGTCATAGACTATTTTTTTGTCCCTATCAATAATCTTTCGGAAGACTGGGTTTTTAATTGCCTGGTTCTCAAGCAGGTCTATTTCTCTGCCAAAAAGCTTTTCAAGTTTTTCTTTAAAATCGAAATAGTTATCAGCATATTCGAGAATATCAACTTTGTCAAATTTAACAAGCAGATCTATATCACTATCCTTATTGAATCCGGAAGTGAGGATAGAACCAAATACATATAACTCTTTGACTTTGTGCTGTTTGCAAAGGCTAATCAGAGAGTCAATATTTTTCTCAATTATGTCCATAAAACAAAGATAGGAATTCTTTTTATTCCAGTCATCAACCCGGATATGATCTAAACCGAACATCAGTTTCACCCATGAGAGGGAACTGACTGCCCGTATTGCGAGGCTGGCATTAATCAAAACTTCAGGCTGTAACTAAATGAGGGAATAATCGGGAAATAGCTTTGCTGTTTTAATTCCGTTTTTTCCGATTCAGGAATTATCCTTCCCTGTTGATCATATTGAAAGGATGTATCAAGAAAATAGTAATATGGATTCTGACGGTTGTAAAGATTGTAAATATTTATACTCCAGGTTCTTACACCTCGTTTTACACTTTTGGTAAAATTGATCCCGGCATCAAGTTTATGATAAGCCCGCATCCTGTACGAATTCAGATCATTATATACCTGTCCGTAACGTAAATAGTTGCTTTCATTAATTAATTCATTGATCACTTCAGGCATCATTTTGTATTTTCCTGCTGCAAGTGTGAATGGATTTCCGGTACCGTAAACCCATGTGGCAGACAGCTGAATGTTGCTCTTAATTTTCTGAAGGTAAACAATGCTTATATCATGTGTCCTGTCATACTTGAAAGGAAATGGTTTACCGTTGTTCTTATTCTCAAACTGACGCGTTGTTTTTGAGTATGTATATGCTATCCATCCTGTTGCAGAACCTTTCGTCTTTTGAAATAGAAATTCCAGTCCGTAAGACTTGCCTGTACCATTTGTCTCAACCTGGGTTTGCCAGTCGGATGCCGAGGATAAAGTCACAACTCCATCCTTGTATATGATGAGATTATTCATTGTTTTATAATAACTCTCCAGGCTCGCCTCATACATCCCGTTACTGAAAGTCTTTTCCACGCCTATTGCATATTGTTTAGAAAGGGAAGGTGCTACAGCATCTGTCACGGGAACCCAGATATCATTTTGCATATTTGGCCCTGAGCCTGTGAGCAGATGTATATACTGATTCATCTGCGAATAGGAGGCTTTCAGAAGAGTGTTCTCTCCGGCAAGGAAGGTTGCAAGGAACCGTGGTTCAATTGAGGCATAGTTACGGTTTGGTATATGATAACCTGTAATCCTGAGGCCGAAATTTGTGAATAACCTGGAGCCAATCGAAATCTCATTTTCGAGATATACTGCATTCTCGAAACCATTCTGCTTTTTACTTCCAAAACTTGTATCGACAGCTGCACTGTTTTCGAATGATTTGTATGATGTTGTATTTGGATTGAAATGATGGAAAATGGCAGTGCCGCCAAATTTTATTTTATAATCCTGATTGACATAATAATCGAAATCGGCTTTTAGTGACAGGTCGACAATACCCGACCAGTAGCCGGTTGATGTCTTTTCCTTTATGTTGCCGCGGGTAAAGGTGTTTAAGAAATCATTTGCAAGACGATACCTGGTTGAATAAATGGTGAAATTTGAAAAGAGCTTGTCTCCATAAAGATGATTCCACCTGAACGATCCGAGTATATTTCCCCATTCAAGGGTCATCTTGTTCAGGTCGGTCTGAGTTTTTTGCCTGGACAATATCTTATCTCCCCCGGAATAGAAACTTAAATAGAGCCTGTCCCTTGGCGAGATAATATGGTTTATTTTCGCGTTAATGTCATAAAAATAATATCCGATAGATGTCCCGTTAAATGATGTAACCTTTGTCAATGGCCGGGTTATAAGGTCATACATGAATCGCCGGACGGAAAGCATGTAAGAGGTGGTGTCTTTCTTTACCGGACCTTCTATCATAACCTTTGAGGCAATCAATCCGATCATCAGGTTACCTTTGAACTCTTTTATATTACCCTCTTTCATTCTGATGTCCACAACTGAGGATAACCTGCTGCCATAGCGGGCAGGGAAGCCGCCCTTTACAAGCTTCATGCTGTTTATTGCATCAGTATTGAAGGTTGAAACAAATCCACCCAGATGGTTTACATAATAAACCGGGACGTCGTCGATTACCATCAGGTTCTGATCAGGACTTCCGCCGCGCACATACAAACCGCTCGAAGCCTCATTCCCCGACTGGATTCCGGGCATGAGCTGAAGGGATTTCAATAAGTCAGATTCACCTCCAAGTGACGGCATGGCAGTTACTTTTGATACAGGCACGGCTGATACGCTCATTTCCTTTCTCTTTTCATACGTATTGCCCTTTTCAGCAGTTACTACAACTTCATCAAGAATATTTCTCGTGCTTAAAGCAAAGTCAATCTTTAAGTTCCGATCAGGTTTTATTGTAATGGTTGAGGGAGAAAAGCCAACAAAAGAGGCCTGGATCTTAACAGAGTCTGTCGACGGGTTCAGTGTAAGATTATAGTAACCATAGCTATTTGAGATTGCATAATACAAATAATCGACAGTGGTTACTGTTGCCCCTGCAATAATTTCTCCTGATGCTGCATCTTTGACATAACCGCTAATGGATATCTTTTGAGAATACCCATTATTAATCAGGGTAACAAGAGAAAGAAATATTATGAATCTCTTTATCATTTGCCTGCGACTGTGATTATTTTTTCATCTGTAGAATAACCGGCAAAAATCCCATATCCGCCTTTAATATTTGAATAGAGGTTGACTGGCTCGCTCATTCCGCTGAAAATGCTGTTTTCAAGTCTGAACAGGTACGCAATCTGTTTTTCTTTGTATTTAAAGTAAGATTCAGAAACTGATCTGAAAGTGATTTGAAGATTATAATCGGCGTATGTCTGGGTGGCGAAATATATTTTTACCGAGCAGTGTTTCCCGTCAAACATTTTATCGGTGAAAATCAGGGTTTTCGGATTATAATCAAGAAGCCCGGTTGAGGTAATTATCGGGTCAGAGTTATTCTTAAACCAGATTGATGTAAAATTATTATCGCTGATATAATTTGCGGACAATTGTACTTCATAAAATGATGGTCCGGGAAAATCATCGAAATCAAGCTTAAGTTCATTAATAATAAATCCATCCTGGTCAATTAAAACTGAATCAGTACAGACATAGTTTTGAAGGATTGTTTTTTCAGGAATGATATCCTCACATAAAACAGAATCCATATCAGGGACATGAACAATCAGGGAGTATTTCTTCCCTGCCTCAGCCGGAATGTGTGAATAATAAAATCCGTTTTCCTGATAAAGAGTGTCGGTCGGAACATTATTAACTAATAAAATGACAGCAGCGCTGTCACATTCAGGGATTATATTATCGAGTATTCCGATGCTCTTCGACAGGTGAACTTTTATCGGATTGCCGTCTGTAAAAAAGCTATTGACAACAACTTTTGAATCGGCCGGAGGAAGGTCTATTTCAATAACTTTTGTACACGATTGAACGAAGGTGAGTATTACAAAAAGTGCAAGGGCGTTAAGAAAGGGACGCATAAAAAGTTGTTGTTTGTGGATCCTTATAAATACCTGTTTGAAACGGGGCCGGACAGGTTTTATACATGATTTTCAGGCTTTTGATCGAAATTTAATCAAAAACCGTTCAAAAAACAATACATCCGGGATCTTAAGTTATTAACATTTAAAACATTAGCTGTTTGTAAGAGTCGGCTAATTTACTTTGACTTAAAGGAGACTCTGCTGTCGCCTGTGGAGGTACGAATTCCCTTTTCACGGGACAAGAATCCCGTGGCACGGGAGATTTTCACAGTTGTCTGTGTCAGCTGGGGTATCGTTTTATCATTTGTCACGGTAGAAGTTGAATGTTACTTTATAGTCCGGTGAATAGTTAATTTCAAGATTCCATCCGGCACTTTTAGCTCTGTCCTGCCAGATTGTCTCGAATATTTGTTTATAGTCTTCGATTGAGATCCTTGTTTTAAGATGGCCGGCAATATTATAAAGGTAAAAGAATATTGTTTCAAGCTTTACTGTTGCCTGAGTATCTGACAGAGATTCCAGAGTAACGCTGTTGCCTCTGAGGTTTGCCTGTTCCCAACAGAGGTAAAGGATAAAAGCTTTTTGAGGTGTGGCAAAAGGCACCCATGTTTTTGCTGCAACAAAATACCCGCCGCCATCTTTTAAAAGTGCAAGAGCATATTCTTTTCCTTTTTCTTTAGCAATTGGAAGGTACACATTCTGAACTATGAATGACCAGTAGATTTCTTCCCTGGCCCATGCTTTTTGCGGTTCGGAAAAATCCGGGAATGAAGATACAGGAGGGGGAGGGGTTTTGTCAAGCCGGATGAAAATACTCTCCAGGTGCTGAAAATACCATTGATTATCAATAACTATGAATGAGAAACAGTAATCAGTCTTTTGTCCGCGGGTTGACCAGGGAACCAGAAACTGAATTCGATTGTCTGTTTTTATAACCTCCGGAGTGTTTTTCCAGTCTGAAGGAGAAGCCTGAATCCGGACGCTGTCCAGGTAGCTGAGGAGAATAGGTTTGAATTTGTCTCCCAGTTGGTCATGTGGTTTGATCCTGTCTGTAGTCATTTTATTGTTTTTAACCAGCGACAGAAACTCATTCCAGATTTTCATTTCGTCCTGACAGTAGGAAACTGGAATGATAACAGAGAAACAGAAAAGAAGTAGAAGTTTTTTCATGGTGTGTCTTATTAGCAGTACGGCTTCAAATGATGACTCGCTGTCGATATTGTGTGCATCAAGGGATTGCAGACTACTTTCCTGTCCGCCAATATCGAAGTTTGAACGAGGCAAAATGGCTGAATTACCACTGAAACCTTGTTGCATATAGCTATTGTTAGAGGTTCGTTTTCTATTATTTGTGTAAATGTCAAATTTAGCTTTTTCTTTTCGCCATAATATAATCCACCCACGACTGCGGAAGCTTTTCAAGAAAAGCTCCTAACCCCGACATATGTCCTACCTGATACCTGACTTTGGGCTTCTCCTTACGCAATACTTTTGCGATTAATTCTGCAACTTTTTCTGGTTCTGTTCTCCTGGCAGCAAATCTTTTTAAATCACTTTCCAATTTAACTAAGCGACTTTCGTAAATAGCCAGTCGTTCCTTCGGGCAATTCTTCAACTGTTCAATAATGTTATTCTCTGTTCGTTTAGGGGCCGGTGTATTTATTCCACCACATCGGATAAGAATATTTTTTATACCATCAGGACGAAGTTCCAGATTTAATGTTCTTGCTAAATAATTTACGGCAAAATCAGGAGCATGTATGTCCGCTACATAGGGAACAGGAAATAATCCCGGAGTAGAAATCCAAAGCACTCTTCCTTTTGTTAATCGTAATAATGGAATAAGTTGTTGCAGCAATGTAATATTGCCAACAAGTCGTTTCTCCAGTTCGTCCCTGAAATTAGATATTTCCATCAATTCAATAGGAGCTATATGTCCGCCCCCAGCTACAAAAATTACCGAATATAAAGAAGGTAATTCTTTTCTTAGTATTTGCTCTTTAACAGAATTGGCAACAGCATGTATCTGTTCTTGTTTTGTAAGGTCAAGCGGACAAAAGGTTTTAATATTCAACCCAAGTTTATTTAAAGTTTCTGCAA
>JABUEV010000067.1 GCA_013314865.1 Bacteroidales bacterium
TGACATCTATTTTTCAAGAATGAATAATGATTCAACATGGACAGAACCCGTGAACCTGGGCTACCCGATCAATACTTACAATGATGAAATGGGACTTGCTATCGAAGCTACTGGAGAAAGAGCATTCTTTTCTTCAGTCAGGGATCCGCAACAAGGCAAAGATATTTTCTGGTTCAGACTTCATGAATCAATCAGACCTGATCCGGTATCATATCTTAAAGGCAAGGTATTCGATGGAGAGACTGGAAAGCTGTTGAAAGCTGATTTTGAACTCATTAACCTCTCGACTGGAAAATCAGTTGTAAGTAACAGCACCGATGCCGGAGGCAACTTTCTTGTTTGTCTTCCTTCTGGTTTTAATTACGGGCTGAATATCAGCAAACCAGGCTATCTTTTCTATTCTGAGAATTTTATGTTTGAAGGTCACCATACCGTTGCAGAACCGTTCCTGAAAAACATTTACCTGCGTCCCCTTAAAATTGGAGAAAAAATGCTCCTGTCAAATGTTTTTTATGAAATCGACTCCTGGCAGCTTAGAAAGGAATCTGTTTCGGAATTAAATAAACTGGCTGACCTTCTGAAGGAAAACCAGGAACTTGTCGTAGAAATTGGAGGATACACGGATTCGACAGGATCTGCTGAGCACAATCTTATATTATCTGAAAAAAGAGCAATGTCTGTTGTTAATTACCTTAAAGATAATGGCATTTCGTCAGACAGACTGTCATATAAAGGATATGGAACAGCTTTCCCGATCGGGGATAATGTAACGCTAGAGGGTCGCAGACTGAACAGAAGGACAGAAGTGAAAATTATTGCATTAAAGTAAGAAGGGTGCTTTCGTGCACCCTTCTTTACCCGCATTTAACTGTTCATCAGACATTGAACTTTATTGCACATCCGGCATCAGATTGCCATCATGGTATTTGGAATATTCTTATCGTTGATATTTGCAGAGTTCACTGCAATTGCGGGAATGGAAAAATAAATGCCTGTTCCGTTCATCCCGTTTTTCTCTGCCCATATGGTTCCGTTCATCAGATCAATAAGTTTCCGTGTCAGGGAGAGGTTGATGGCAGTGTATAAATCATTGAATTTCCTGAGTGATTCGGAGATGTTGTGCGTATTCAGAAATTCAACCGACTTTTGGAATCCTGACCCGGAATCAAGAATATAAAAAGTAATATTGCCGTCCCTGTAATAATATCCGACTTTGATATATCCTGATCTGGTATTCTGTATAGCATTCTGGAACAGGTTCCGGATAATCTTTGCCACCTTCCTCGTATCACAGATTATTTCAAGTGAAGCGCCTGAATACTGACTTTCAGTAACAAGAACAAGATTCTTGAATTTTTCCCTCCTTAAAGTCTCACGAAATTCAGAAAGCAGGCTGTCAAAAATATTGTCTAAACTGTACCCTCCTGATTCTGTCTTTGAATTGCCTCCGTCAATTATAAGGGAATCAAGAAAATTGTCAAACAAATTAATTATATGCTCACATGAACTCAAAATCTGATTAGCAAATTCCTGCCTTTCCTCACTGCTGCATCCATTCTGATTCAACAGATAAGAGAATGCAACAACCGCATTCATATGGGTTCTTAACTCATGAGACATACCTGCCAGCACTTCAGCACTGGTTAATACATTATTGCCTTCTTTTTTTACCATGCCTGAACTGTTATTCTCTTCCACAATATCCTCTTTTCTACAGACTATGCTGTTCATGCTGCAATGAACCAAAATTTCTCGTTTTCTATCTGAGTCTCTTCAGAATTTTCGCAGCATCTCTTGAGTACAGGCTTGTTGATTTTTTTATGTAGTTCAGTTCTCCTATAGCTTTGTCCTTTTCACTGGTCTTTAAGTAACAGAGAGCGAGATACCAGTGGGCATGGTCAATGTAAAGGTTGTCAGCGTCATCAATTACCCTGTTAAAAGACTTTTCTGCTTCAGGGTAATTGCTGTTTTCAAAACTGGAAATACCATAAAGCAAAGTCGAATGCATGTTGCCAGGATCTTTTTCCGTTACCTTGCTGAAATAAATCGCAGCATTCCTGTAATCATGAACATTATAGTATTCCAGTGCCGTGGCAAAATCCGATTCAATGTTTGACTGGCCGGATCTCACTTCAGTAGCCGGTTCATAGAGCTTGTGATATTTATCAAAAAGCTCTTCGGTGCTCATTTTCCTGTTAGTAAACAAAGCCAGAATGCCTATTACAGCCAGGATAGAGACAGCAGCAGCGTATTTTAAGCTTGGACGCTTTCTCGTACTGCCGACAGGTGCATTTGCTTCATCCTTCTGCCTGATCGAATTCAGTTTCATCCTTAAATCAAGTATCTCCTGATTCTTTAAAACCTCATCCGTTTTTTTCCGAAGAATGACTTCTTTGCGAAGCTGTTCATTGGTCTTAAGTTCCTTTTCGAACCATTCTTTTTCAGCTTCATTCATCTCGCTATTAATATAGCGCTCGATGAAGTAAGAAAAATCAATAGTTTTCATCGCTAAAAAATTTAATACGTAATATTTATTTTATTTTAATCCATATCAAGCCATATCAATAAAAGTTTTCTTAATTACTTATTAATCAAACGTTATCAAAACCTGCAGTCTGCAACTGCACTCAATAATAAAACCTGTCAGATTTTTTGCAAAATCTGCAGGTGCCGGGTGAATCCCCTTTACTGAATTTTCAATCTTAGATAATGATTCTTGGAGGATTTGGAAGTAATATAGGTTCTCCCTCATCTCCGCCTCTTACCGACATCATTTCATTAACTGTAAGTTCAAATTCGCTGAATACTGCATTGATTTTTTCTGTTTCCTGAGTTTTCATGGTTTTAAGATTTTATAGATTAATATTATCGTTAATTGTTTTTATTTATTCAACCTTTCCATATCTACATGTCAGATATTTCAATTTTGTGACAATGAAAATTCGACTTTTTTATAAAAAAATTTTTATTTACTGTAAATCAATCTCTTAGAGTCTTTAAAAATTCAATTTAAAACTTGATTTGGAGATTCCGTCAAAACTGATGATATTTACACGGGGATCCGGCAAATTGTTTGTTCATCTGAACATCGCAAGTGCAGCCTGTATGATGCTTAACAAATTACTTATCTGTCTGTATTACTGCTCTGTAATCCTGCTACAGGAATTTAATGCTCTGTCTGCGGCGGGAAAGGCACTGCAGACAAGTAAATTTGAAGAACAAACAAGATATGATGACAAATCATCGATAGTTGACAGCCTTAATAAATCTGTTCAGTCGTACCTTCTGTCGGGAGACCTGGCCTCAGCAGAAGAGTGCCTTAAGAACATCAATGAAATACTTCTTGGAAAATATTACGTTGACTCTCTTAAGATTTCAGATTCGCATTATTATAATGGAGTTTTCTGTCTTCTTAAAGGAAGTTTTAAAGAGGGTGTTGAATACCTGGGATTATCAGCCCAGATAAGAGAGAAACTCGGCAAACTTGACCCGCTTTACGTAAAATGCCTGTATAATCTTGGAGCAGGTTATAGCTACCTGGGTGATTTCAGAAGAATGAACGAATTTTCCGGAAAGTCGGTGAATGCCGGAAAAATATTATATGGCGAATCAAGTCCCGAACTGCTTAAAGGATTGACTAACCTTGTAATAGCAAAAATGAACCTTAAGGAATATGAAGAGTCCATAAATTATGCAAATGAAGCCGTTTCAATACTGCTAAGAGAAGGGAAAGGCTCACTTACAGAGTCAGACATTTCAGATCTTTACCTCAATATAGGAGTTTGTTACCATCGGCTTGCAGATTATACAAAAGCACTTGTTTACCTTGAAAAAGCTGAATACTCATATCGTGAAGGTCTGATCCCAAAGGATGAAAGGTATGTGAACCTGCTAAACAGCCTTGCTGTATTATACGGCCTTACCGGTATGACTGAAAAATCTGCCGAGTACTATGAAAAAGGAATAAAACTGTCAGAGTCATTCAGCTCGGCATTGTCTTTAAATCTTATAAATAGTTACGCCATTCTTCTTGGAAATTCCGGAAACACTGAGAAAGGAGCAAAACTTCTGGAAAATGCCCTTTTAAAGGCAGAGAAAACCTTTGGCTTGAGCTCGAGAGATTATGTAGGCGTACTTAGAAACTATGCCGAATACCTCAGAACATTTAATATTGACACGAAGAAATCGCTCGAATTATATGAAAGATGCTATTCTTACATAAACCAGCATAAGGAGGACACTTTTCTTCGTGATCAGATATTAACCGGCTATTCACTTGCACTTTCACAGAACGGAAATTCGCAGAAAGCTCTTGAAATAGTTCAGAATCTGCTTTTTGCAGGAATACCCGCAAGGGGAAAATCCCTTTTGCCTGAAAATCCTGACCCTGAACAGCTTCAGCCGGATCAGAGAACTTTATCAGCATTGCGTGCCAAGTATAGAATTTTATGGGACATATTTCTTAAAAATAATGATATCGGCTATCTGAAACTGATAGCAAATACTTCCGAGCTGATTATCAACGTACTTGAAAAGTTAAGAATAAACATCAGCCAGGAGGAGAGCAGAATAATACTGGGAGACCGTTATCGCGATTCATATCTTTTTGCCATCCGTGATTTGAATCTGTGCTATCAAAGAACAAACGACCCGTCTTTTCTTGAAAAGGCATTTATGTATTCTGAAAAAAGCAAGGTGGCAGGGTTGCTTGCTTCAACACGCGAACTAAAAGCTGTCCAGCTTCATATACCGAGTGACCTTGCTTCCACTGAACAAAGTATTCAGAATGAGATTGGCCTGATATCAGCAGAAATTTTTGAAGAAAAGAATAGACAGGCTCCTGATGTTAACGCAATCGATGAAATGAATAATAAATTAATTAAACTTTCACGGGAAAGAGATTCGCTGGTAAAACTGTTTGAGATGAACTACACGGAATATTACCAGTTGAAATACAACACGGAAGCTATTGCGATTGACCGGGTTACAAAAGTAATCGGGAAGAATTCAAATTACCTGAGCTACGTCATCTCCGACAGTCTTGTATATATATTTATTGTAAACCGTAAAAACTACAGGCTTGTCACTGTCCCTGTAAATGAGGAGTTTTTCAATAATGTCAGACAATTCAGAAGTTTGCTTACAAAACCTTCATTAAATAATAATGCCGGAAATGAATTCAGACAATTTACTGCAATCGGATTCAAATTGTATAAAACCCTCCTAATGCCTGCTGAGAAGTACCTTGTTTCAGACCGTCTGGTGATCTCCCCGGATAATATTCTATCATACATTCCTTTCGAAATTTTGCCGGCAGATGAATACATATCTGAAGGAATTCATTACAATAAACTTCGATATGTTATGAAATCATACTCTGTCTCATATCTATATTCAGCTACCTTTATGGCAGTGTCGGAAAAAGGAGGTTCAGGCCTTTCCAATAACCTTGTTGCGTTTGCACCTGTTTATGAGAAAAATATAACTATAGAAAATGCCTTTCAGAACGGACGCCGTAATGATATGTTGCTTAAAGACATACCATATGCCAGGGAGGAAGCAGGTATTATTACAGCCCTGACAAAAGGGACTCTCTACGCCGGGCCTGATGCAAAAGAATCAGTATTTAAATCTGAAGCACCCAAATATGATATTATACACCTTGCCATGCATACGGTAATCAACGATCAGTCGCCTATGCATTCCAGGATGCTGTTTTATTCAGGTGATGATCAGGAAGAGGATAATGTGCTGAATACATATGAAGTGTATGGAATACACTTAAAAGCAAAGATGGTTGTTCTCAGCTCATGCAATACCGGTATTGGAGCTTTACATTCAGGAGAAGGTATCATTAGCCTGGCAAGAGGATTTATGTATTCAGGAAGCCGCTCGGTAGTTTTGTCAATGTGGGAGGTTGAAGATAAATCTGCCACAGATATTGTCGAAAAATATTACTCCTTCCTTCGAAGAGGAAGAACCAAAAGCGAAGCTCTCAGGCTGGCAAGGCAGAATTATATTAAAAGAGCTGATATGCTTCATTCACATCCTTACTTCTGGGCAACACTCGTTGTCTATGGAAATAATCGTCCGGTCTACTACAACTATCATATTCTGGTTGCCTGCATTATGGTATTAATTGCAGCAGGAACAATTGTTATTTACAGAAGATTCAGGTAATCATGGTACTCAGGGTCAAGCCTTATGATTTCCAGCAGACTCTCTTTACTCAGGTATTTTTTTCTCCTTGCATAAGTTTCGTTTTTGAGATTCATTTTCTCGGCTATTTCCTCATAGGAATAACCTTCCGAGAACAATTTAAGTATCATTCTTGAATCTGGCGTCAGCTTCTCTAATGATCTTGCAATGATTCTTTCAATGATATTATTCTTTTCTATATCCGTGTCATCTTTGTCTTCATAATCACCCTCAAGCGGAGTATGTCGCTGAATTATTCTTAGCTGTGCATTCCATATATTGCGGGCTATGCCAAAAAAATAACCTTTCAGATCTGATGTAAGCTTTAAACTGTTTTCCGATATTTGTCTGTAAAGAACTATGATTGATTCCTGAAAAACATCATAAGAGTCAGACTCTGACCCGCCTTTTTTTAATACATATTTTTTGATTGTGGGCAAGTAGTTCCTGTACAACCAGTTAAGGGTTTTGTCATCCTGTTTCCTTATGCCCTCAATAATATCCGTATCTGATACCCTGGCGAACAAATTCGGTAGATTCTGATAATTGACAAATATAGCATTTCCTTATCTCTTAGATGTGTCAGAATGTCAGATTTGATTGATATTTTAAATAGAACGCCTGTTTTTTTAAATAAAATATAGATATCTTTACCTGTCATTGTTTAACTGCAACCGGATTAAAATGTCTTTTCCCTTTGTAAAGCAGCCTGATGCAATGGATTGTGGTCCGGCGTGTCTTAAAATGATAGGCGCTTACTATAAGAGGAACTTCTCAATTGATTATCTCAGAAAAAAATGCTTTATTACAAGAGAGGGCGTTTCATTTCTCGGATTGTCTGAGGCTGCAGATTCCCTTGGCTTTAAGACACTGGGAGTTAAAATCCCGTTGAACCTTTTGAAGGAGAAAGTGCCTCTTCCGGCTATCATTCACTGGAGGCAAAGGCATTTTGTAGTTGTCTTTAAAATTACGAAGGATAAAATCTGGATTGCCGATCCCGCTGAAGGAATCGGCAAATACTCCATGGATGAATTTGAAAAAAACTGGGCATCTGCTTCAGTAGATGGAAAGCCAGCCGGTCTGGTACTTATTATTGAACCGACACCACAACTGTCAGAAGGAACGGATGTAAGTGAAAAGAAGAAGGGCTTTGCATTCCTTCTGAAATATTTCAGTCTTTATAAAAAATATCTTTTCCAACTTTTACTCGGACTCTTTATCGGCAGTCTAATTCAGCTGATACTTCCGTTTCTTACACAGTCTGTTATTGATATAGGACTGAATAACAATGATATAGGATTTATTTACCTGATTCTTTTTGCCCAGCTGGCTCTTGTTATCGGGCGTATGTCTGTTGAGTTCATAAGAGGTTGGCTTCTTCTTCACATCGGATCAAGAGTGAATGTTGCAGTCATTTCCGGATTCCTTCAGAAACTGATGTCTCTTCCGGCGGCATTCTTTGACACAAAACTTACAGGAGATATTCTTCAGCGGATTGAGGATAACAACAGGATAGAGGAATTCCTTACATCTGCCACTTTAAGCATCCTGTTCTCTTTTTTCAACCTTTTCATTTTCGGCATTGTGCTGGCAATATTCAGTGCTAAAATTCTTGCAGTATTTCTTGCAGGAACGGTTTTGTATATTCTCTGGGTTTCAATGTTTATGAAATCACGCGCAAGACTCGATTACAGAAGATTCAGGGAAATGTCCGCCTCAAACTCCAGACTGATAAATATCATCAATGGAATGCAGGAAATCAAGCTTACGCAGAGTGAATTGAGCATGCGGTGGGAGTGGGAGAAGCACCAGGCAGAATTATTCGGAATAAAAATAAAAGGGATGAGCCTTGTGCAGTACCAGTCGGCTGGAGCCACTTTAATAAATGAGGTTACAAATATTCTGATTACAATAATATCTGCGACTGCTGTGCTTAAAGGAAATATGACGCTCGGTATGATGCTTGCCGTGCAGTTTATAATTGGCCAGCTGAATGTCCCCGTAAATCAGATTATTGGATTCTTACGGCTTTCGCAGGATGCCGGCATAAGTCTTGACCGCCTTGCAGAAGTGCATAATATGGAAGAAGAAGAACCCGATTCAGAATCTAAGATTAACAGGCTCCCCGAAAAAAAGGATATCAGCGTAAGGAATCTCTCATTCCAATATGAAGGACCTCGTTCTCCTTACGCATTAAAAGATGTAAATCTTGTAATTGATGAAAATAAAACCACTGCAATTGTCGGGGTAAGCGGAAGCGGTAAGACCACATTGCTTAAACTGCTTCTGGGATTCTACCAGCCTCAGGCCGGAGAAATACTTATAGGAGATACTCCCCTTTCGGGATTAAGCCTCAAACTCTGGAGAGAAAAGGTGGGCGCAGTAATGCAGGATGGCTTCATCTTCCCCGATACAATAGCTTACAATATTGCTCCCGGATCATCTGCCATAGATGAAATTAAGCTTAAAAAAGCCGCTGAAATATCAAACATAAGAAGCGATATTGAATCGCTTCCGCTGAATTATAATACCAGAATAGGACAAAACGGGCAGGGACTTAGTGAAGGACAGAAACAGCGTCTGCTGATAGCAAGAGTGGTATATAAGGATCCTGAAATATTTCTGCTGGATGAGGCAACCAATTCACTGGATGCAGAAAATGAAAAAGCTATCGTCGAAAACCTGAGCAGATTCATGAAAAACAAAACTGTTGTGGTGGTAGCTCACAGACTGAGTACGGTCAGAAATGCTGACAAAATCATCGTCCTTGAAAAAGGAAGAGTGGTTGAGTCTGGTTCTCACGATGATCTTATTAAAAACATGGGCGTTTATTATAATC
>JABUEV010000068.1 GCA_013314865.1 Bacteroidales bacterium
CGCATAATGCATAGATATTGGCAAGTTTTCTTGGTGCTCTTTGCGGTTGTCCTCCTCCTGCCGTCTGAGGTGGTCTTCCCTGTTGTCCCTGAGCACCGGTTCTCTGCTGCATCTGTGCCGCACGTGCTGCAGCCGCCTGTTCCTGTGCAGCTATCTGTCCCTTACTCAGAGGCTGGCCTGTTCTCGTACGCTGGGGCCTCGGCACGTTAACTTCCGGGTCGCATAAATTGCTTAAATCGCCTGCACCCTGCGCGCCGATGCCTATGCCGGCTACATTTATAAGATCACTGGGCGCTTTCTGTCCGCTGCCGGCTATAACATGCCTCGGGACAATTGTAATTCCTGCCGTGGCAGCGCCAATGGTGCCAAGGAATTTACGTCTGCTAAAATTTTTGTTGCTTCTGGTCTTCATAATACAGGTTTAGGTTAATAACTGGAGAAATTTATGAAATCAATTTTATAATACTCAAATCTTAATGGTCATGCAGGCGATGATTCTGGAAATATTAGTGTCATATTATCAGCAAGATCAGGAAAACCATTGCCTCTCTCTTGGTTTAAGTGTCGAAAGTACCTCAAAGGCTGTGTTGACGTCTTCAATGACCTGAAAGTCGAACATCCCGACACATATAAAGTCAGCTCCGTTTTCAAATGCATAACTGAATCCGTCCTTCGGTTCTATAGCTCCGGCCGCCAGTACCTTAAATGCAATCCAGGGCTTTTTTACATTTTTCATGTACTCAATAGTGTTCGACGGAAAGAGGTCCCAAATGTTATCATGAAACTTGTTGTGGTCGGATTCATAATCACGAATTATACTATATTCGGTGCGATTCCCTACAGGATGAGCAGACCAGTACCTGTCATGATGCAGTGTCTTTACATAAAAATCTACAGGAATATTTTCCTTTTCACATACTTTTATTGATTCTATAGAGTGAGCTCCAATGCCTGCAAGAAATCCCTGCTTTTTTATGTAGTCGATTGCTTTAAAAATCATGTTGGATTTTCCTGAACTCATATATCTGTCACCTTCACCTCCCTGAATATATAATGCAGTAGCGCCACTATCTATAGCGAGCTTAATATTCGAGAAGAAATCATTATCAGGTAACATTGTTTGGCAGATTGACTGCATTTTTCCATTGTGCAGATTCTTATATTTATTGAACACAGGGTAATAACCGGTTACCATAAAAGCTGTATTTATCCCTGCCTGTTCCGCCAGAGAAAGAGTCTCTATAATTTTTTCCTCACTGTGGTATTTTTTGAAAAGATTATTGGCGTAAATAAGATCCCGGGCATGAGCCCATCCTCCTATAAGGTTGCATCCCATAATCATTCTGGTGATTGAGAGGTTTCCAATTTTCCCTTCAGGTAATTTTCCTTTGAGATTTTTTAATTGCTCAAACCCTGAATTGATCGTTGTTTCAGAGGCAACATCCCGGTCCGGGTCTGCCGGATTTTTCAAAGCCGGTCTGCCTAACAAAGCCAGAAACGGAATTCCTGCAAATCCTTTTAGCAATTTTCTCCGGGAGAGGCTTTTTTTGATGTTTGATGATTTGTTCATGTCAGGGTAAATTTTTACTTATTATAAAATTAGAGTTTATTTTTTATTAAAAGATGGTTTTTAAATGAATTAAAAAACGTTAGTTCTTTATTATAAAACTCTTCCAGGGTTAATTAAGCGGAATATTTAATGTCAATAAGAAACGTTTATTCACTGTTTTGAAATGAAGGGATGACTGATGACAATATTAAAGCCGGAGAGAGATTAACAGAATAGCCGTGTCAGTGGCTGAATACATGAAATTCCCGGAATAATCATGGGAAGAGATTTGTCTTCTATTCAAGAGATAATTCCCTCTTAATCACTTCAACCGGAAAAGGTTTGCCATGACCGGGGAAAACTGTTTTTGCACCCATCTTTATCAGCTTCTTCCAGCTTTCCCGTACTTCGTTTATGTCCTCAGCATAAATCGGCTTGCCTGGCATTAGTCTGAACGGGAATCCATTATGCGCCAAACATCCGGCAAATACTTCACCTGTCCTTAGAAGAACACTTAATGATCCATGCGTGTGACCCGGCGTATGAATAACTGATCCGTCTATCCCATACTCATCCAGCGGGAAATTTTCACTAAGGATTGTAATATCTGCTTCAGGTCTGTCAAACTGGATTCTCTTAAGAATCGGGAAAAACAGAAATTTAGTTATCCTGCCCATTGTGTTTGTGCCTTTGGGCATAATAAATCCTCCCTCCTCAAGGTATTCCTTTTCAGTTTCATGTATCAGTATCTTTGCACCGGTAAACTCTTTTATCTCTTTTGCCGATCCGACGTGATCAAAATGGGAATGAGTAAGTACAATTAACTTTATTTCTTCGGGACGGATATATAACCTTGCCAGTTTTCTTTTAAAAGCTTTCAGTCTCCAGGGAGGTCCTGCATCGACCATTACAATATTCTTACCTCTAATCAGATAACAGCTGTTGACTCCAAGTTTAAGCGAATAAATGTCGGTTGTCATTTTGATGGAGTTTATGACATGATACAGGACCTAATAATAGTAAAGTTACAAAAAAAGTCGTTGATAATCAAGTAAAATCGATCTTTCACAACTGATTATTCACCACTTTTAATAAAGGAAAAATAAAAGAAGTAATTTTATCCGGGAATATTTATTGTAATGAAGAAGTCTGCAGGTGAACCAAAAATAAAGCCTGAAGCAGGATTGTTCAGTGTAGCCGGGCCATATAAGGGATTTGTCATTGTACTGATTATTATGGCTCTTGCAGGGAGCAGTATAAATCTTCTAATCCCGAAGATAATTGCCCGGAGTATTGATGCCTTTTCTGCAGGCAGGTTTCATGCAGGCACTGTTATCACCGAGTTTCTTCTGGCTGCCACAGGAATTTTCATCTTTTCCTTTTTTCAGGGAGTTTTGCAAACTCTCACGGCTGAGAAGGTCGCAAAAGATCTTCGTAATAAGCTGGCAGATAAAATCTCATATCAGAATTATCTGTATATCCTAAAGGCAAATCCCTCCAGGCTCCTGACTAACCTAACATCAGACATGGACTCAGTCAAGATGTTTGTGTCCCAGGCTTTTGTCAACATCATCTCATCTGTCTTTATAATTATTGGAGCCTCAGTTCTGCTGATTTCAATAAACTGGAAGCTCGCTCTTGCCGTTCTGACCATAGTGCCGGTTATCGCCATCGCCTTTTACACGGTTTTCAGGAGAGTCAGAGTCCTATTCAAAAAGAGCAGGGAAGTAATAGATGCCCTTAACAGGATAATTAATGAGAGCATTCTGGGCGCTGCACTCATAAGGGTACTGAATTCACAACAGGTTGAAAGCCAGAAATTTCTTGAGAAGAATACTGAATCTCTTGACCTTGGCTTATCAATAGTCAGACTGTTTTCAGTCCTCGTTCCGATTATAATGTTTGTATCAAACATTGCTGTTGTAATAATCCTTGCCCTTGGAGGTCATTTTGTTGTTACGGGGTCACTCAGCCTCGGAAATTTCGCTGCATTTAACAGTTACATAGTGATGCTTATATTTCCGGTCATGATGATCGGTTTTATGAGCAATATAATAGCTTCCGCCACAGCATCTTACGGAAGGATAAGGCAGGTACTTGATGAACCAGTCCAGGAAGAAACAGGAACCTTAAACACTGAAATAAAAGGCGATATTGCATTGAAAAATGTCTTCCTGAGCTTTGGAGAGAAAGATTTACTGAAAAATGTCTCGTTATCTGTAAGAGCAGGCAGTAAAACAGCCATTATAGGACCAACTGCAGCAGGTAAAAGTCAACTGTTATATATACTTTCAAATCTTATACCCCCTGCTTCAGGTGTTGTGGAACTCGACGGGATTTCATCAGAGAGATATTCAGGGAGCGTTTTTCACCGGCAAATCGGCTTTGTGTTTCAGGACAGTGTGCTCTTTAACATGAGTCTTAGAGAAAATATTGCTTTTAATGATGCAGTAACCGAAGAGACGTTAAGGAAGGCAATTGAAACAGCAGAACTGTCAGATTTCATAGAGGCTCTTCCGGAAAAACTTGACACAATAGTCTCGGAAAGAGGCACCAGCCTTTCAGGCGGACAAAAACAAAGAATAATGCTTGCCAGGGCTTTGGCCTTGAATCCGAAAATCCTTCTGCTTGATGATTTTACTTCAAGGGTTGACAGAAAAACTGAGAATAAAATATTTTGCAACATCCAGAATAATTACCCCGGAATTACACTGGTATCAGTCACACAGAAAATTGCACCGGTAAAGCACTTTGACCAGGTAATACTGATTATGGAGGGAGAAATAATAGCCTCCGGAAAACATAAGGATTTGAAGGAGAAATTTCCGGAGTATATTCAGATTTACAATTCACAGAAAAGCACTCATCATTATGAATTATGATCTGAATAAATCAATGGTAAATGAGTTCAGGAGATTGCCTGTAATTGCTTCACTAAGGAAGCTTATCGGCATCATTAGCGGTGAACACCGGAATGTGATCATTGCTTTTACAGCAATCTTCCTGAATGCAGGATTAAATCTCCTGGGGCCATATCTGGTTGGATACACCATAGATAATTTTGTCGAAACGAAAAATTTTCATGGAATCATTCTTTTTGCCGGCATCCTGTTATCAGTATATGTCACAGCATTTATTGTGAACTACGCCCAGATGAGGATGATGGGAGGCATTGGTCAGCGAATGCTTTTCAGGCTGAGAAACTCAGTATTCGATAAACTTCAGGAGCTTCCACTCGATTTTTTTAATCAGAATAAAGCCGGAGACCTGATATCACGGATTAACAACGATACCGATAAGGTAAACCAGTTCTTTTCCCAGTCGCTGATGCAGTTCATCGGAGGACTGATAACTATGACAGGTGCAGGAATCATACTCCTGCTGATTAACCTGCCTTTGGGACTGGCTGCGCTCGCTCCTGCACTTTTTCTGATGATCTTCACAAGAAGTGTCTCCCCATGGATAAGAAGAAAAAATGAAGCCAGCCTGAAAAGCCTTGGAAATTTATCCGCAGAAATCCAGGAGAGCCTTGCAAACTTCAAGGTAATAGTTGCCTTTGACAGACGCGATTATTTCCGCAGACGGTTCGCTGAGGTTAATAATGACAACTATAAAAAATCAGTGCAGGCAGGAATTGCAAATAATATTCTAACACCTGTGTACACCTTTGCATCAAATATTGGCCAGCTGATAGTACTTTCCCTGGGAATCTGGCTCATTATTAAAGGACAGTTTACGGTCGGACTGCTGATAAGCTTCATTGCATATATTTCCAACTTTTATAATCCTTTGCGTCAGATGGCTGCGTTATGGGCAAACTTTCAGCTTGCCCTTGCGGCCTGGGATAGAATATCATATCTGCTTTCTCTGAAAAGCAATCTTGAAATTGTTGAAGACAGGAATACTTACAGGACTTCTTCATTTGTTCAGTTCAAGGATGTCTCTTTCAGTTACCCTAACGGGAAAGAAGTTCTTCACAAAGTAAGTTTCAATCTTCAAAGAGGAAAAACTTATGCTTTTGTTGGTCCGACAGGAGGGGGAAAAACTACCACAGCCTCGCTTATGGCCAGGTTATATGATGCAACTAAAGGCAAGATTATCTTTGACGGAAGGGACATAAGATCATACAACCCATGCGAAAGAGCCTCAAAGATAGGTTTTATACTGCAGGATCCTTTGCTTTTTTCCGGTACTGTAAGGGATAATATTCTTTATGGCAATCCTGATTGTGCAGGTCTTACAAACGGACAGCTTGAAAAAGCCCTTGAAGAGTCTCAGCTTGCCGGACTGTTGAAACGGTTCGACAGCGGACTTGATACTATTATTCAGAACACCGGTGACGGAATAAGCCTTGGACAGAAACAGATAATTGCTTTCATGAGAGCTATTCTGCGAAAACCCGATCTTCTCATACTTGATGAAGCAACTGCCAATATTGACACAGTAACTGAACAACAACTGGAGACAATCTTAAAAAACCTTCCTGCTTCGACTACCAGGGTAATAATTGCTCATCGTCTGAATACAATCGAGAATGCAGACGAGATATTTTTTGTCAACACTGGCAAAATTACTGCAGCAGGTTCATTTAACGAAGCCCTTGATATGCTTATGCAGGGAAAGGTTGAGAGCTGAGGATGAACCATGCAAAATGGATTCCTTACAGGTAAATAATAAAATTACTTTATAAGATTTTTATTAACTTTCAATCTCTTACTCAAACATTTTAAATAGTCTACCAATGCAAAAGGGCAAAGCCGTCATTTCAAAGACTAAAAAAGGCAATGCTTCAGTACAGGGAGCAGAAAAAATAAACAGACGCAAAGCAGTTAAAACTCTGGTTTTAGCACCGGTTGAGCTAAGTTTACTTTTGTCAGGTATTAAATCATGGGGAATTGAACCTGAATCTGATACTGGAACCAGACTGCCGGGAAATAATTTTCCATTTGCAGGAAATAATAAGGCAGATAACCTTTACTTGCCCAATCAGCCCATAGGCAAAGGTCAGGGTTTAATTCCTGGCAGGGTAAGCTGGATATGGAACCCTTCAGCAACAAATCCTGATTGCATAAATAAGCCGGTCTCGGGTGAGATTACAGCCGAAAAGTATGATGCCTGGTTTATGGACAGGAACACAAACCAGGAAATCGTTGATAAAATGCTGGCGGCCGGGCTCTGTTCGATGACCGGAAAAGAAAAAATAACCGATGCCTGGGATGCCGTGTTCAGATATCATAATCAGAAAAGAGGCAAAGGGAATGTTCCTTATGTTAAGGGAGAGAAGATATATCTCAAGCTGAACCGCACATCAGCTTCAGGGGGAATGGACTCTGAATACAACAGGCTTCCGGATAAACCAGTGGCTTTGGCAAGCGAAACATCGCCTCAGATAGTCCTTTCAATGCTCAGACAACTTGTTAACGTGGCTGGAGTTCAGCAAGAAGATATTTATGTTGGTGATGCAATGCGGAATATCTACCAGGATGAATATGTTAAATATTACGCCGAATTCCCCCGGGTGAATTACCTTTCAAGTTTTGGACCGACTCGCGGCAGAGTACAATGCTCAGAAAGCACCAAAGACCTGATTTATTATTCTGACAATAAATCGGTTATGACCGGAGCCGGGTCGGATAAGATCTATTCTGTACTTCAAGACGCTGAATACATGATAAATCTACCTGCCATGAAGGGACATGGCATTGCAGGCATTACGCTATGTGCTAAGAATCATTTCGGAACACAATCCAGGCGCAGTGCCGCCCATCTACACCCTGGGCTGAACAGCAACGACCGGAGAGGGTATGGATATTATCGGGTGCTTGTCGACCTCATGGGAAATAAGTTCACCGGTGACAAGAACCTTTTCTACATCCTTGATGCTCTTTGGTCAGGCACTGACTGGAACGGGATTCCTGTAAAATTCCTTATGCCTCCTTTCAACAACCACTGGAGTTCCTCTCTGTTTCTTTCATTCGATCCGGTGGCAATAGAATCGGTTGCTTATGATTTTCTCAGAACTGAATTTTCAAGACCCGAACATACTATTCAACACATCATCGCCCCCGGAGTTGACGATTATCTTCATCAGGCCGCTGACTCAGGCAACTGGCCCACCGGGATTGTGTACGCTCCGAACGGCGACGGTATTCCTCTTCCAAAAAGCCTGGGAGTTCATGAGCATTGGAACAATGAGGCTGACAAGCAATACTCGAAAAACCTTGGCACGGGAGAAGGGATTGAACTGGTTAAGGTATTTCAAAAAGGTTAACAATACTAAGGCTTCCGGAAAAAAGGTTAACTACTCAGGCATTCATCCATAAGGCCTGTCCTCTTAAAGCTGGTCCAATGCATCATTTTAAATCCTGAATCAGGTTCTGAAGTTCAATGATCTTTAAAATACTTAACTTTGAGTGAATAGATCGAATCAGAAAACAGATTCTGTTTTCTGATTAGAAAAATTTATCATGAATTCATGAATACCAGATTTAACCGGATTGTAAAGGTGATGAATGAGAAGGTCAAAATTATGCTGGGCATCAGCTTTGCAGTTTTTCTTTTTATCCTTTTCTTTCAACCATTTCCGGGAGACAGGTTCGACTTTAACAACAGATTGCTTTTTGTTGCAGGCTTTGGTGCTATTATATTCATTATAATGTTCCTCGTAAAGATTGTATGGCTATGGATCTCAAACAGAATAAGACATGATGGAGACAGAGCTGAAACGGATCCTTATCTGAGCGGCCTGATTGTCCTGATACTCTCTTCTGTGGCATTTAATTTCTACCTTCGTTATGTGGGTATGGTGAGCATTTCCTTTTATGTGGTTTTTAAGGTTGCGCTGATATGCCTGATTGCTCCGGTAATCCTGATTTTATATGATAAGCACAGTAAATTGACAAATCTTAAAGACTCGCTGTCATTAAAGATCGAGGCACTGGAAAAAAAGATTTTATTGTACGAGGAGGAGAGCCTGAATAAATCAATTGAGTTCATATCGGAAACAGGTCCTGATAAACTGAGCCTGTCAATAGCAGAGATTGTATTTGTCCGGTCTGCCGATAATTATGTGGAAGTGACCTATAAGGAAGGTGAAAATTTCAGGAAAAAGCTCATAAGGAACACACTGAAAAACGTGGAAATCCAGCTAAGACAATACCCGAATTTCATTCGTTGCCACAGAACATTCATTGTAAATCTGCATCATGTCGGAAAACTTCATCATGAATCCGGTCAGCACTGGTTAAGCATCAAGGGTGCTGATGAAAAAATACCCGTTTCACGACAATATCTTCTTAAACTGAAAGAACTATTCTAAGTCCGTAGGGGCGAATGGTATCTGCCCCTGATGTCCGACAGAAATCCCTTTTTTGGAAGGATAGTCCCTTAAGAATCCTGATTAGTCCCATTTTTTTGTTGCGGATATACCCTGAAAATATCTTTGAATAAAATTTAATCTGATTTTACAATGAATATTTTGT
>JABUEV010000069.1 GCA_013314865.1 Bacteroidales bacterium
ATATCTACTGAAGGGATAACTTCTTTTGGAAACGGGACTGAAGTAGCTGTTCTGAATGAAACAGGAGGAAGGGCTGTCAAAATATGGGATCACTTGTCCGCCCATCAGGCTTATATAATGGCTCTTTACAGACACAGAAGCCGCGCTGTGCAGATACTTGATCAAATGGTCGCTGATTATGCTAAATCAGTCAGCTCGGGAATGGGACGAATTGGCAATAACTCCAGAATACTTAATTGCCGCAACATTAAAAATCTTAGAATAGGTCCGTATACAAAGATAGAAGGCGCAATAAACCTCGAGGAGGGATCAATTAACAGCTGTAAGGAGGATCCGGTTTACATAGGCCCCGGTGTAATAATGGAACATTTTATTGTATGTTCAGGATCCACAGTTACTGAGTCAACACTGATTGATAAATGTTTTGTAGGGCAAGGCTGCGTTTTGGGGAAACACTATTCGGCTGAAAATTCTTTGTTTTTTGCCAACTGTGGTGGTTATCACGGTGAAGCGTGTTCAATATTTGCCGGGCCTTATACGGTTACACATCATAAGTCAACTCTTCTGATAGCCGGTATTTTTTCCTTCATGAATGCAGGAAGCGGATCAAACCAGAGTAATCATATGTACAAGCTTGGCCCAATCCATCAGGGAATAATGGAGAGAGGATCCAAGACAACAAGCGATTCGTATCTGCTGTGGCCGGCACGCATTGGCCCGTATACATTGGTGATGGGCCGGCATTATAAAAATATGGACACTTCATCACTCCCCTTCTCATATCTTATTGAAAGCAATGATGAGAGTATTCTGGTTCCTGCCATAAACCTCAGAAGCGTGGGAACAATAAGGGACGCCCAGAAATGGCCGGTCAGGGATAAAAGAAAGGATCCTGACAAGATTGACCAGGTAAATTTTAACCTTTTAAGTCCTTATACTATAAGAAAGATGATAGAAGGCAGAAACCTCCTCAAACGCCTTAAGTCGGTTTCAGGCTCTGTTTCTGCTTCATACAGTTATAACAGCATGCTTATTAAGGGTCCGTCGCTTGAGAGGGGTATTAACTTATACCAGATGGGCATCAACAAATTCCTCGGAAACTCACTGATAAAAAGGCTTGAAGGGATAGAGTTTAAATCTGACGAAGAGCTTCAGAAGAGACTTGAACCTGATCAGGAAATGGGAAGAGGTGAATGGGTCGACCTTGCCGGGCTTATAGCTCCGCAAAAGGCTGTTGATGAACTGCTGGATAATATTGAGTCAGGCAAAATCAATAAAATTGAGGAGGTTGCTGAAGCATTCAGATTCATGCACCGGTCGTATTATGACTGGGAGTGGACATGGTCGTGCGAAAGACTTGAGGAGGAGATTGGCAAACCTGTAAGTAAATTCACTGCAGAGGATGTGATCAGAATGGTTGAGGTATGGAAGAAGAGTGTTGTTGACCTCGACAAGTTGCTGTATGAAGATGCCCGCAAGGAGTTTACCCTCTCTTCAATGACTGGCTTTGGAATAGATGGCGGAGAAGATATAAAGAAACTCGACTTTGAACAGGTAAGAGGCGATTTTGAGTCTAACAGTGTAGTGGCAGCAATCCAGGATCACATAAGGCAGAAGAGTGCACTTGGCGACGAACTGATAGAACGCATGCGCAGGATAACCAGAAAGGCTACCTTACCTGCCTGAATATTGCTCCTGGTAATACTTTTGATACTCACCTGAGATGACTCTTTCAAGCCAGCGGGTATTTGAGAGATACCAGTCAACGGTCTTTTCAAGTCCTTCTGAAAAATCTGATATCGGCTCCCATCCAAGCTCATTCCTGAGTTTTGAGGAATCGATCGCATACCTGAGGTCATGACCAGGCCTGTCTTTCACAAATGTTAAAAGTTTCTCTGAAGTGCCTGTCTGACGACCGAGTTTTTTATCCATTATTCTGCAAAGAAGCTTTAGAAGATCAATATTTTTCCATTCATTATTGCCTCCTATGTTGTAAGTCTCGCCTGGCCTTCCCTTGTGGAAGATAAGATCTACAGCCTTAGCATGGTCCTCAACATAAAGCCAGTCGCGCACGTTTTCTCCCCTGCCATATACAGGAACAGGCTTGTTGTTTCGTATATTATTAATCGCCAATGGTATAAGTTTTTCAGGAAACTGGTTTGGCCCGTAGTTGTTGGAGCAGTTTGAGACAATCACAGGAAGTCCGTATGTATGGCCATAAGCTCTTACTAGATGATCTGAACTTGCCTTGGATGCTGAGTATGGGCTCTTTGGATCATAAGGACTTTTTTCGGTGAAGTATCCCTTTTCACCGAGCGATCCAAATACTTCATCAGTGGAAATATGGTAAAACAGTTTTCCTTCCTTGCTATCCTTCCAGGCATTTAATGAGGCATTCAGCAGGTTAACAGTACCTACTATATTAGTATGAACAAATGCTTCAGGTCCGGTTATTGACCGGTCAACATGTGATTCGGCAGCAAGGTGGATAATGCCGTCAAAGGCATACTTGCTGAAAAGATTGAAGACTGCATCTTTATCAACAATATCCAGCTTTTCAAATATGTAATTCTTCTCTTTTTCAATGTCAGTTAGGTTTTCAAGGTTACCGGCATATGTAAGTTTGTCAGCATTGATGATTTTGTAGCGGGGATATTTCTTAACAAAAAGTCTTACAACGTGAGAACCTATAAAACCTGCACCCCCTGTAATAAGGATGATTTTTTTTTCATTCATGACCGGTTTTGTTTTCTGATAAATTTTTCCCATTCCCAGGCACTCTTCATTGCATCATCGAGAGTATAGATTGTTTTCCATCCGAGCTCCCTGTTTGCCAGGGAGGGATCCGCCCAGATTTTTTCAATATCACCGGGCCTCCTCGATGTTACTCGGTATTTCAGCTTTACACCTGTAGCCCTCTCAAAAGATTTTATAGCTTCAAAAACCGAAACTCCTGTCCCTGTGCCGAGGTTAAAAACCTCGTAATTCTTTTTGTTTTTATTTTCAAGAAGTCTTTTCAATGCAACTATGTGGGCTCTTGCAAGGTCGACCACATGGAGGTAATCTCTGATGCATGAACCGTCGGGTGTGTCATAATCATCTCCAAAAACCTTCAGTTCATCCCTGAGCCCGTAGGCAGTCTGGGTTATGAAAGGCACAAGGTTTTCAGGCACTCCCCTCGGAAGCTCACCGATTAATGCTGTCGGATGGGCTCCTATCGGATTGAAATACCTTAGTGATATAGCTTTAATTTTATCGTCTGCTTCACATGTATCTCTGATAATATCTTCGCCTATTTTTTTGGTATTTCCATAAGGTGATTTTGCAGGCTGAAGGGGTGCATCTTCAGAGACTGGCAGTTTTTCGGGTTGTCCGTATACTGTGCAGGATGATGAAAAAACCATGGATGCAATGTCATGCCTTTTCATTGCCTCAAGAAGGTTGATAAGCGATAGAAGGTTGTTTCTGTAATATTCCAGAGGCTTTCTTACTGACTCTCCTACAGCTTTATAAGCTGCAAAATGAATTATTGCCGATATATCATTATGTTTTCTGAAGAAATCTTCAAGTCTTGCTTCATTGCACAGGTCAAATACTTCAAGTTCAGGCCTGACACCGGTTATTTGCCCTATTCTGTCGGCTACAACAGCTTCCGAATTGTAAAGGTTGTCGATAATCGCTACTTCAAACCCATCTGTGATTAGTTCGGCGACGGTATGAGAACCAATATAGCCAGTCCCTCCGGTGACAAGTATTTTCTTGTTCATTTTAAGTGAATTAGTTAGATATTTCTAATCAGTCTCATCCTGCAGTATTGAGCACTTTTATTGAAATACATATTTATAATAATGAAATAAAGCGCCATTTTATTGTGATTTAAGCATCGGATGATAATTTCCGGTAAGTCCGACAGGTGTTGAATTTCTTATTATGTATGCTGTATTGATAGAAGGCCGTGCATCATTCAGACCGAATCCGTTTCCTGCCAGTATTTCTTTATATGAGAGGGTATGAAGGTCAGTAAATCCTTCACTGAATTCAACTTCTTCGCCATCAACCACGATTGACCTGAAAGTTCTGTGTTTAGCTTCTTTAACAGGTGCGGGCAGGTCGTTGTAATCGAGGCTGAGAAACCATCTTATGCGTGCCTTTTCAAGTTCAAGAAATCCGGCTGCCTTATCCGGACGTGAGACATGAACAATCACCTGCCGGGTATCACCAAAAATCCAGCTCAGGAGGTCAAAGAAATGAATTCCGATATTTGTTGAAACACCTCCGGATTTCTGGATGTTGCCTTTCCAGGAGATGTAATACCAGTTGCCGCGGCTTGTGATGTAAGTCAGGTCTATATCATAAATTTTATCAGCAGGCCCTTCCTGGATTCTTTTCCTCAGTTCAATGATCTTTGGATGAAGTCTAAGCTGAAGAATAGTAAAAATCCTTCTTCCTGTTTCATTTTCAATTTCCTGAAGGTCATCCACGTTCCAGGGGTTAAGAACAATTGGCTTTTCGCAGATTGCGTCTGCTTTGTGCCTCAGGGCGAATCTTATATGAGCATCATGAAGATAATTTGGAGAACAAATACTTACATAGTCTATTTTAGTTCCCTGTCGTTTCAGTTTATCAAAATGTCTGTCAAACCTTTCAAATTCCACAAAAAAGTCGCTATGAGGGAAATAACTGTCCAGGATTCCGACACTGTCGAAAGGATCAAGGCTGGCGATAAGATTGTTACCTGTCTCTTTTATTGCTTTAAGATGTCTTACAGCCACAAATCCTGCAACTCCGATAAGTCCAAAATTTTTAGGTTTATTATCCATGTTTATCTTTACTGGTTAATCTGATTATTGATCTTTGACACCATTCCGTTTTCAAGTTTATATTTCTCACCGCTTTCAGGGCATATTGCGATCCCATTTTCGTTGAATTCAAGCCGGTGGCCGAATTCGCTCATCCATCCGATATGTTTTGCGGGATTTCCTACTACCAGTGAATAGGGAAGGACCTCTTTGGTAACAACAGCTCCGGCACCGATAAAGGCGTATCGGCCGATCCTGTTACCGCATATAATTGTTGCGTTGGCCCCAATTGTGGCACCCTTTTCTACTATTGTAGTAACATATTTATCTCTTCTTACAACAGCACTGCGCGGATTCAAAATATTTGTAAAAACCATCGACGGACCGAGAAAAACATCATCTTCACATATAACTCCCGTGTATACCGACACATTGTTCTGCACCTTTACATTTTTTCCAAGCCTTACTCCGGGAGAGATGACAACATTTTGCCCGATATTGCAGTTTTCACCAATTTCAGATCCGGTCATTATATGACTGAAGTGCCATATTTTTGTGCCTTTGCCAATTTTACAGCCATCATCAATCACTGCCGTTTCATGTGCAAAATATTCTTTTTCCATTTTATCTATTCAAAAAATTTCAAAACGTTTTGAGTTATGTATTCCAGCTGTTCAGTATCAATTTCAGGATGCATTGGCAACGACAAAACCTCACTGCACAAAGCATTTGTCACCGGAAAGTCTTCTTCTTTGTAGCCAAGGTATCTGTAAGCGTTCTGTTTATGAAGGGGTACAGGATAATAAACCATTGAGGGTATTTTTTTCTCACTGAGATATTTTTTCAGCTCATCCCTCTTTCCGTTTTTTATTCTCAGTGTATACTGGTGAAAAATGTGAGTAGACCAGGGCACCCTTCGGGGAGATACAATATACGGACAGCTTGCAAATGCCTTGTCATAATAGTCTGCGGCATTCCTTCTAGCCTCGTTGTATTTGTCAAGATACTTTAGTTTTACTCTCAGAATAGCTGCCTGAACAGTGTCGAGCCTTGAATTTATTCCGACATGGTCATGATGGTATTTGATCTTCATTCCATGATTTGCTATGCTTCTGGCTTTAATTGCAAACTCTTCATTGTTTGTATACAAAGCGCCTCCGTCACCATAACATCCCAGGTTTTTTGACGGGAAGAAGGAAGTTGTGCCGATATCTCCTATGGTGCCCGACTTTTGCTTCTTGCCGTTACTGAAAATAAAATCTGCGCCAGTGGATTGTGCTGCATCCTCAATGACAAACAGACCATATTGTCCGGCAATCTTGTTAATACTTTCCATGTCAGAACATTGCCCGAAAAGATGAACCGGAACTATGGCTTTTGTATGAGGAGTAACTGCTTTCATCACAGCTTCAGGTGAGATATTGAAGGTGTCAGGGTCAGGATCAACAAGTACAAGTTTGAGTCCCAGCAAAGCCACAACTTCAACAGTTGAAATGAATGTGAAGTCAGTGGTAATTACTTCATCTCCCGGTTTAAGGCCAAGAGTCATCATGGCAATCTGAAGGGCATCAGTGCCGTTGGCACATGAAACAACATGTTTGACCCCCATGTAATCCTGGAGCTCCTTTTCAAATTCTGTCACTTCAGGTCCTTTAATAAAAGCTGTGGAATCAATTACCTTTTGAATGGCATCATTAATTTCTGACCTGATATTTGAGTACTGTTTCTGCAGGTCAACCATCTGAATCTCTCTCATGGAAAGCACTAAAAAAATATGGACGAAGATAATATTTTTATGTGGCTTCTGTGCATTTTTAATAAATAGTACGGCATAGGTCTTATGTTGAAAAGACAGTCAAAAAAATGTTAAATAAAATGTTCATAAGTATAGCCCCGGTTTACTGAATGCAGTGGTTTAATTCCCGTAATTTTGTTCAGGACTAAAACAGGAATTGTGGATATAACCGCCTATATACGGGAATTGTTATTTGAGCATGATTGCGTCATTTTGCCGGGCTTTGGAGGGTTTATAGGCAATTACTCTCCGGCTCAGATTGATAAAAGCAGATGCATATTTTATCCGCCTGTAAAGCAGATTACATTCAACAAAAACCTCAATCATAACGACGGGCTTCTTATTGGCCGGATCTCACGTTCAAGGAATATAAATTACGGCGATGCACGTTCGATAGTTGAAGATTTTGTAGGCAGAGTTCATAAAAAACTTGACAAAGGGGAAGTGGTTGTTTTCGATCATATCGGGAGCTTTGTCAGACAGCCTGAAGGCAATCTGGTGTTTGAACCCGAGGAAGGTGTTAACTATCATCTCGATTCTTTTGGTTTTGAACCGTTTCAGTATAAACCCATTGAAGGGTATGATGTACGGAAAAGAATTCTGAGGCATATTGACAGGGAGCCGTTGCGAAGGGATTCAATGAGAAAAACGATATGGAGGGCGGCAGTTGTTCTTCCATTACTTGCTCTTCTTCTGGCAGTGCCTTTAAAGACAGATGTTTTCAAACCCGGGATAGAGTCAGGCAATCTAAATCCCCTGGTAACGGCTGAATTTGAGAATAACAGGCAAGCCATTGATAGTGAACTTCTAAACGAAATAAGCAATACAAAAACAACTGTGCCGGAAACTGTGTCTGAGACACCTGACAGCCAGCCAGACACTTATCAGAGCACTCCGGCTGAAGCAAATGCCATGCCGGATAAGCCGGCAGCGACTGTCAATGAAATGCAACTTCAATATAGTGTTATTATAGGCAGTTTTCAGTCGGAAGAGAATGCTCTTGACCAGGTACAGATACTGAAAGCCAATGGCTTTAATCCGGAAGTCATTAAGGCACCCAACGGATTCTACAGGGTCAGTGCGATAAAATGCAGAGACCTTGAGACAGCTGTTTTTAAGAAGGACAGCTTATTAAAGAAATACCCGGGTACCTGGGTGTCGAAAATCAGATAATCCTATTTAATAGTACTCCCGTTACTTATATTGTTAACTGGCGAAACCAGAACAAGTCTTCCGTCAGGGTCCTCTGCCATGAGAATCATCCCTTTCGACTCAATGCCTTTAATTTTTCGTGGTTCCAGGTTGGCTACAATTGAAATCTGTTTTCCAACCATTTCCTCAGGTTCATAAAATTCAGCAATACCGGAAACTATTGTCCTGATATCCGTACCGGTGTCTATTTTGAGCTTCAGGAGTTTGGTAGTCTTGGGAACTTTTTCAGCTTCCAGGACTGTGGCAGTTCTTATGTCAATTTTGGTGAATTCGTCAAAGGTAACAGGTTCTTTAACAGGTTTAATCTTTGAGGATGCTGCCTCATTTGCTTTTTTTGTCGCAAGAAGTTTGCTCACCTGTTTTTCAATCTCTTTGTCCTCAATCTTTTCAAATAGCAGGCCGGGCTTGTTTATCTTATGACCGGGCTTCAGCAGATCAATCCTGCCGGCAAGATTCCAGTCCTGATTTCCTAAATTGATCCATTCTCTTAATTTTTTCATGGAGAAAGGAAGAAAAGGATCGAAAATCACTGAAAGATTGGCTGTTATCTGCAATGCGGTGTTGATGATTGTCTTTACTCTGAGCGGATCTGTTTTTACAAGCTTCCACGGTTCTGTGTCGGCCAGATACTTATTGCCAAGCCTTGCAAGATTCATGGCTTCCTTAAGTGCCTCCCTGAACCTGAAATTCTCAATATTGTTTTCAACGCCTGTTTTGAAGTCAGGTATCTGGGCCAGCACATCCTTGTCGGTGTCATCAAAAGTGCCCGGCTCAGGAACTTCTCCGCCGTAATAATTAACGGTAAGAACAAGCGTGCGGTTGACAAAATTTCCAAGAATCGCTACGAGTTCGTTGTTATTGCGCGACTGGAAATCTTTCCATGTGAAATCATTATCTTTTGTCTCAGGTGCATTTGCACACAGTACATATCTTAAGACATCCTGTTTGCCGGGAAAATCCTCGAGGTACTCATGAAGCCAGACAGCCCAGTTCCGCGAAGTTGAGATTTTGTCATTTTCAAGGTTCATGAATTCGTTTGCCGGGACATTGTCGGGCAGGATGTATGAACCCTCTGCCTTAAGCATTGCAGGGAAAATAATGCAATGGAAGACAATGTTATCCTTGCCGATGAAATGAACCATCTTTGTTTCGCTGTCTTT
>JABUEV010000070.1 GCA_013314865.1 Bacteroidales bacterium
AAGCCAGAACTTTGCATATGCTGATATTGACGGGAATATTGGTCTTAATACCGGAGGCGGAATCCCGGTGAGAAAAGAACAGGGATCCGTCATTAGAAATGGCGAAAACGATCTGTTCGACTGGAAGGGCTATGTACCCTTTGACCAGCTTCCCTCCAGCCTTAATCCGGTAAATGGTTATACTTCTTCGGCAAATAATAAGACAGTCGCGGATGATTATCCCTATTACATATCTTATAAGTTTTATGTTCCGTACCGTATCGACAGGATAAGGCAGATGCTTGAAGAAAAAGATAAGTTTGACACGGAGGATTTCAAACGGATGATAACAGACCAGAACTCTGCTTATGCACAACTATTATTGCCTCATATACTGAGGCTTACGGGCCGGATGGACGAGTTGAGCCAGGATGAAAAGAACGCCTTCAATGCGTTTGAGAACTGGAATTGTGATATGAATAAAGATCTTATAGCACCTTCGCTTTTTGAGTTTTTTTCATCAGCACTTGCGAAGAACCTTCTGGGCGATGAGCTTGAAGATCTGTATGATGATCTTCCTGCATCGCTCAGAGATTACTATATATACCGCATACTGAATTACGGGCCCGATAAATGGGTTGACGACATAAAAACCTCAGTGGTTGAGGATTTTGACCAGATTGTATTCCGGAGTTTCAGGGAGGCAGTTAAAGAGATAACATCGGCTTATGGTTCTGATACTGCCGGCTGGAGATGGGGTGCCATTCATAAGCTTGTTCTGGAGCATCCTCTTGGCTCTGTCAGGTTGCTTGACCGTATTTTTAAATTCAATTCTCCTGCTTTTGAAACCGGCGGAAGCAGGCATACGGTTTGCCCTTATTCGTATCAGCCCGGATTCAGGGTAGATAACGGAGCATCTGAAAGACACATTTTCAACACAGCCGACTGGGATGAGTCGCTGACAGTAATACCCACCGGGGCCTCCGGAATACCTGCCAGCGAGTTTTATTTGTCACAATCGAGGAGGTATGTGGAAGGAGGTTTCTATAAAGATGCTTTTTCTGAGAAAGCCGTAAAAGAAACTGCAAAATACCGGCTTGTTCTGAATCCTGGTAGTCAGGCAGAAAACTGATTTTTTCGCGCGGAATTTAAACTGAACCGGATAAGTGGACGGATTAGAAAGAAAGATGATCAGACAGTCATAACCTCCTTTTCTTTGGCGGCCATTATTTTTTCAACCTTCCCGGTGAAATTTTGAATCATTTCCTGCACTTTTTCGGCAGCATCTTTTTCCATATCTTCGGGGAGGCCGTTTTTGAGAAGTTGTTTCAGCTCATCCAGAGCCCATTTGCGGGCATTTCTCAGACTTATCTTTGCTGTTTCTGCTTCATTCTTTACCTGTTTGACAAGCTGAAGTCTTCTTTCCTGGGTAAGGGGAGGAATGTTTATCCTTATGATTTCACCGTTGTTAATGGGAGTGAGGCCTATATTTGCAGCCAGAATGGCTTTCTCAATCACATTTAGCATGCTTTTTTCCCACGGCTGAATGACTATGGTTCTGGGGTCGGGAGTGTGAATATTTGAGACCTGTGAAAGCGGCGAGTTCACACCGTAATAGTCAACAGTGATGCCGTCGAGCAGAACCGGATTTGCCCTTCCTGCACGAAGCCTTGCAAGTTCATATTCAAGATGTTCGATCGTCTTTTCCATCCTGTCCCTTGCTTCTTCAAGTATCAGATCTACTTCTTCTTCCATTTTCTGAAGATTTTAATTTTCTGTCTCTAGTTGCTTTTTAAATAGAATAATCCCCAAAAACCAGTCCAACAGAAAAACAAAAATAATAAATTCTTTCAATTAGAGATAAGGGTTCCGATTTCCTCACCTTTCAGCAGTCTGACAAGATTTCCCTTTTTATTCATATTAAATACCACAATCGGGAGATTATTTTCCCTGCACATGGTAAATGCAGTCAGGTCCATCACTTTCAGTCTTTTATCTATGACTTCGCCAAAGGTTACGGAGGTATATCTCAAGGCGTCCGGAACTTTTTCAGGGTCATCGCTGAAGACGCCGTCGACGCGGGTGCCTTTTAAAAGGACTTCCGCGCCTGTCTCAACTGCCCTTAACGCGGCTGCAGTGTCAGTTGTAAAGAAAGGATTGCCTGTTCCGCCTGAAAGAATGCAGATTGTACCTGATTTCAATGCAGTGGTCACCTTGTCTCTGTCGTACAATTCTCCGAATGGTTCCATTCTTATCGAAGTGAAAACCTTTGCTTTTCCGCCCAGTCTTGAAATTGAGCTTTCGAGGGCTATTGAGTTAATAACTGTGGCCAGCATTCCCATCTGGTCTCCCTTAACCCTGTCAAAACCGGATTTCACGCCTTGCAAGCCCCTGAAAATATTTCCGCCGCCAAGTACAACAGCCACCTCACAACCCATTTTTACTACCTCGATTACCTGTGAGGCGTAATCATCAAGTATTTTATAATCAATCCCGTATTCCCTTTCGCCGGATAGTGATTCACCACTGAGCTTAAGCAATATTCTTGAGTACTTCATTTCAAAAAGAATTTCATTAGAAAGTATAATCCAAATTCTGGTCTGGTATAATCCGGACTAAATTAGCAAATAGAGGGAGAAAATGTCAGCCGGCGGGCAAAAATAAAAAGAGGCTGTGAAATTATTCACAACCTCTGCAGGATTTGTACGACATTCAACTTAATGTCATTTTTCTTTTTTGCAGGTACTCCAGCCGAATATTGTATAAAGGGGGCAGAAGCCGATGAGGCTGGTAATAAGGAATATACCGGCAATAATGAGCAACACAATTCCGGCGGTGCCTTTTAGCACTCCAGTGAAGTAAAGAACTGCGATAAGAATGGCGATTATCACTCTGACCAGCTTATCGGTTGAACCCATGTTTTTTTTCATGACGAAAATATTATTTGATTATGTCACATGAAACAAGCCGGAAGTAAAATTGTTCGGCCGTATTACAGGTTCAGATTGTATCTTTTGAATCCGGTAACCTTCAGGTCTTTAGCGACTGACTGCAGGTATTGCCTGACTGTCAGCTTATTGTCTTTGATAAAGTCCTGGTTGAGGAGAGTGCTTTCCTTGAAAAATTTTCCCAGTTTGCCCTGTGCAATTTTTTCAAGCATTTCCTCAGGTTTTCCTTCACGACGTGCCTGATCTTTTCCAATCTCAATTTCCTGGGCAATTACTTTTTCAGGAACGTCATCCTTGTCAATAGAGACCGGATTCATTGCAGCTATCTGCATGGCGACATCCTTATAGACCTGTACGTCGAGGCCTTTCTTGTTAAAGCCTGCCAGTGTGGCAAGTTTGTTTCCCGGGTGGATGTACGCCTGCACATGTTCAGCTGTGACTTTATCATAATAAGACAATTCAAGTTTTTCCCCTGTAATGCCTATATATTCCACCACTTTTTCCCCAACAGTGCTTCCTTCAAGCGGAAGGGCCTTCAGTTCATCAAGGCCTGAGGGTTTACTGGCAAGAGCTTTTTCAAGTATTTTTTCTGCCAGTGCTATAAAATCAGAATTTCTGGCAACAAAATCAGTTTCTGAATTAAGAACTATCATAGCCCCGAATTTGCCATCGGGTGTAACTTTTGCCAGCACCACACCTTCTGAAGCTTCTCTGTCGGCTCTTTTATTGGCAACTGCCTGTCCTTTTTTCCTGATAATCTCGATAGCCTTGTCAAAATCACCTCCTGATTCTTCAAGAGCTTTCTTGCAATCCATCATCCCTGCAAGAGTAATCCTCCTTAGTTTTGCTACATCAGCAGCACTAATATTAGCCATTTCTATAAAAATATTTATTAATACTTGTGAATATCCTCATCTTCAATTTCGTCAGCCTCTTCGGCAGTTTCGTCCTCATCGGCAGAATCATCGGAAACATATTCTTCCTCAGTCTCCACTTCTTCCTCCTCTTTTACGATAGCATCAATTACCGAATCAGGCAGGTCTTCTGTTTCCAGCTCCTTCCTCATGACTTTTTTATCCTTAGGCTGAGGTTCCTTGTCCTTTTCAATTTTTCTTTCATTTAGTCCCTCTTCAATTGCCTTGCACAGGATATCGACTATCAATGCAATGGATTTTGATGCGTCATCATTTGCAGGTATCGGGAAATCTATTTCGTTAGGGTTTGAATTTGTATCCACCATTGCAAAGACCGGTATTCCGAGTCTTTTTGCTTCCTTTACGGCGATATTTTCCTTACAGACATCAACCACAAAGAGAGCAGAAGGAAGCCGTGTAAGATCAGCTATACTGCCGAGGTTTTTCTCCAGTTTTGCTCTCTGGCGTGTGATTTGAAGTTTTTCACGTTTGGAAAGGTTTGAAAAGGTCCCGTCAGATGCCATCTTGTCGATGGATCCCATTTTTTTGACGGCTTTTCTTATGGTCGGGAAATTGGTAAGCATTCCTCCGGGCCATCTTTCAGTCACATAAGGCATGTTAACCTGTTTCACCCGTTCTGCCACTATTTCTTTTGCCTGCTTTTTTGTTGCAACAAACAGGATTTTTTTGCCTGATCTTGCAATATGCTTCATGGCTGAGGCAGCTTCATCCAGTTTTTCGATTGTTTTTTCAAGGTCAATTATGTGGATTCCGTTCTTCTCCATAAAGATATACGGAGCCATTGCGGGATTCCACTTTCTCTTCAGGTGTCCGAAATGAACACCGGCTTCAAGTAATTCTTCAAAAGTAGTTCTTGGCATTTTATTGTTTTTAAGTTTACATTCTGTTTTATCAATGGCAGAGTAGTTCCTGTTATCGGAAGTCTCTGCGATTTAGATACTAAACTTGCATCTATATAGTGGCATTCAAAATGCTAACGTTTGCTGAACTGGAATCTCTTGCGGGCTTTAGGTCTTCCGGGTTTCTTTCTTTCCACTTCACGCGGGTCGCGTTTAAGAAAACCATTGGCTTTAAGACGAGGCTTATTTTCCGGGTCAATCTGAATAAGGGCTCTTGAAATGCCTAAGCGTATAGCTTCAGCCTGACCTTTGAAACCGCCACCTTCAAGGTTGATTTTTATGTCGTACCTGTCGGCCATGTTAGTAAGCAAAAGCGGCTGGGTGACAATATACTGAAGTATCTCGGTTCCGAAATAATCCTTGTAATCCCTGTCGTTAACCGTAATGTTTCCTTTTCCCTCAGTCAAAAAAACTCTGGCTACTGCTGCCTTTCTTCTTCCTATTGCATTGATCTGTTCCATAAATGGTGTTCAACTATTTTATAATTCCACTTTTTTTGGTTTCTGAGCTTCATGAGGATGTGAAGGACCTGCATAAACATGCATGTTTTTAAAAATAGCTCTACCGAGCCTATTTCTTGGAAGCATTCCTTTAACAGCATACTCAATAAGTTTAACAGGATTCTTCTTCAACTGCTCTTCTGCACTGATAAACCTCTGACCTCCGGGATAGCCTGTATGACGAACATACTCTTTGTCAGACCACTTATTGCCGGTCAGAGTAACCTTTTCAGCATTTATGACAATTACATTGTCACCGCAATCGACATGAGGAGTGAAATTTGTCTTATGCTTGCCCCTCAGAATATAGGCAGCCATACTAGCCAGACGTCCCAGCACCGCTCCTTCAGCATCCAGTAAAACCCATTCCTTGTTTACAGTCGACTTGTTTGCCGATATCGTTTTGTAACTTAAGGTGTCCACTTGAACTTCTTTTTTAATTGAAACACTTAATATTAATATGTTAAAACCCTTTAAATTGGGTCTGCAAAAATACAATTATTTTCCTAAAAAAAGAATATTGCCCCGAATTTATTATTGTTAATTAAAATCAGAATTATTTTTACGGGGAGTTTTACCATTAATCATTTTCAGGTATGAAAATGGCTCAAAAAGACAGAATCCTGCTTGAAATGGCGATTGAAACCGCTCTTTCAGGAATAGACGAAGGCGGAGGACCGTTTGGTGCAGTTGTTACCTGCGGGGGAAAAGTGATCGCAAAAGAATACAACAAGGTGGTGAAAATGAGCGATCCGACTGCCCATGCTGAAATACTTGCTATAAGAACAGCCTCAGAACTGCTGAAAACGCACAATCTGAAAGGATGCACTCTCTATTCTTCATGTGAGCCCTGTCCGATGTGCATAGGTGCAATCTACTGGGCAGGAATAGACAGAGTCGTTTACGCTTCAGACAGGAATCAGGCAGAGGAGGCCGGATTTATTGATTCCATGATTTATAATGAAATATCCTCAAATCCTTCTGATAGAAAAATACGTTTCACACAAATCAGAATGGATTCGGCAGAGGAATTGTTCAGGAAATGGAAAGATACTGAAAACAAGATACCTTACTGACATGGAGCCCGGAACCAGACTTGGAAGAGATTTTTATATCCGTGATGTACTGGAGGTGGCGCCGGAATTGCCCGGTAAAATTCTGGTTACAAGGGGAACGGATGGCTCATTCATCCGCTCTCAGATAACCGAAGTTGAAGCTTACAGGGGCACTGACGATCTGGCCTGCCATGCGTCAAAGGGACGAACAGCAAGAACAGAAGTTATGTTCAGCAAAGGAGGACATCTTTATGTTTACCTTGTCTATGGCATGCACTGGATGTTGAATATCGTAACCGGGGCTGAAAATGATCCTCAGGCAGTACTTATCAGAGGCCTCTCGGATTGTGCCGGACCCGGAAAATTAACCAGATTGCTTGGAATTGACAGATCTTTTAACGGCGAGGACCTTGTAAACTCAAAACGAATATGGGTCGAGGATAGCGGATTCAAACCTGAATGCAAAACCGGATTCAGAATCGGAATTGACTATGCCGGGGAATACTGGAAAACAAGACCCTGGAGATTCTTCCTGTGAAACATGGAGATTTTGCCCTAATCTCTCCTGCGCTCTCCAATAATAGCCAGTCTGAAAAGCTTGTCAAAACTGATATGAAGCGAAAGTGAATTGTCAAATCTCCTGCTGGCGGTAAAATAATATCCTTCAAAACCAAAATAAAAATCAAAAAAACTTTCAGGGGATAAATTAAGGAAAAGACCTGTTGTGATAATTTTATTGTCTTCAGACGGTTCATTATTATTAACTGACACTGAACAGAAGATAGGATTTCCGTCAGGAGCATAAAAAGTTTTTCCATTCCACAAGCCAGCCTCAAGTTTCAGTCCTTTAAATGCATATCCGGCTTTAATCCAGTGTGCATGCCCCTTAATTAATTCAGTGTTTTCTGCACCGTTTAACTGATTGTTAAGTAAAAACAAGTATTCCAACAGCACTTTTCCTTTAATTAAATTGTAACCTGCGCCAGCCCCGGCCGCCGCAGAAAGGAATGTCTCAACAGGTTCGGGGTAATCTGTGATCTGGCCGCCGTAATGTTTAATAAGCACCTGAAGCGGCACGTCAATCGTGAGGATGTCTGAAAAAAGGGAAACTGAGTACTGCGCTGACTCTCCTGCAGTGAATATTTCACGGTCACTGCCTCCTTTAAAAATAAAGTTCTCCCAGCTAACCCATGTATCACTGAAGAAGCGGGAATTATTCACAACCAGCTGAAACCCGTCTTCTGAATAGTTGGTATACATCCTTTCCCTGTAAAATAAAGGATCGGTCAATCTGTGCCGGTGACTGCCTGAAAGAGTTCCCAGGGTGAACAGGCTGTTTTCAGTTATCTTAAGTGTTGATGAAAACAGAGGTTTAATGCCAACATATTTGTCTGTTCCGCTGTAACTTAGAAGATGGGCACCAAGCCTGAGTGTAAGTCTTCCTGATGGCTTATAAACCAGCTCAGGCTGAATAAAATACCCCGGAAGAGTATAACCTTCAGTCAGAGGTGAATAATATTCGTTGTTTCTTACAAAACTTATGCTTTTGAAACTCAACAATAACGTATCCTTTTCCTGTCCGGCAAGGTTGAATGGCATCATCAACATTGCGGAAAAGGCTATAATTGAAAGAGCAGATCTCATTCAGGATTTTGTTTTTTCAAATGTAGCAAAATAAGAAGCAAGTTAAAATCAAGTTAAAAGGATTTGGATGGTTACTCATATTGTAATTTTTTACGTTCTTTGTTTTTTCATCTTTCAATAAACAGAAGTGTATATGGAAAAGATACAGGGAAAATACCGCCGTATCAATTCGATTACAGGATGGATCATGTTTGCAATCTCATCAGTTGTCTATCTTCTTACTCTTGAGCCTACTGTAAGTTTTTGGGACTGTGGTGAGTTTATATTGTCGGCATTCCGTTTACAGGTGGGACATCCTCCCGGAGCGCCGCTGTTTCTGATGATAGGTCGTGTTGCCACAATGTTTGCCGGAGGCGACACCTCAAAAGTGGCTTTGTCGATGAATGCCCTTTCAGCAATTAGCAGCGGCTTTGCAATCATGTTCCTTTTCTGGACAATAACCCACCTTGTCAGAAGGGTGACAACTTCAGGCGAAGAAATGTCTGACGAGAAAATTCCTGCAATAATCGGAAGCGGAATCATTGGAGCACTGGCTTATACTTTTTCTGACACATTCTGGTTTTCAGCAGTGGAGGGAGAACTGTACGCCCTTTCATCTCTCGTCACAGGACTTGTATTCTGGGGTATGCTGAAATGGGAAGAGGAGGCTGACAAGCCTTACTCAGGAAGATGGATAATTCTTATTGCATATATTATGGGTCTTGGACTTGGAATTCACAGGCTAAACCTGCTGGTGATTCCAGTTCTTGTGTTCGTGTATTATTTCAGAAAGCATGAAGTCACAAGAAAAGGTGTAATAAAGACGCTTATTATCTCTGAACTGCTCCTCTGGTTCATGGTTTTTATACTGGTTCCCGGAGTGATTAAGGTTGCCGGATGGTTTGAACTTCTATTCGTAAATATTTTTGGTCTGCCTTATAATTCAGGGCTCCTGTTTTTCGTGGC
>JABUEV010000071.1 GCA_013314865.1 Bacteroidales bacterium
CACCGCAGGATCGGTTATAAAGAGAAGTTTATGCCATGAGGGCAATTCAATGGCGCAGACGTAGCTAAGGACAGAATCCGGAATCATAAGGCCCTTCTCTTTGTCCATTACAGCTTTGAGGAAAGTATCTGTTCCCACAAGCCCTTTCATTACTACATCGGCTTCATTTCTAACTGCAAGGTTAACTGCCAGTTCACATGCTTTTTTCTCATCCTCAGCACTTATGACAGAAAAGCAGGAGGAGTGAATGCCGGAAGAACGGCATATATTCTCAATTTCCGAAGTTTTTCCGATCATCAAAGCCTTCACAAAGCCCTCATTGACTGATCTGGCAATAGCATTAAGAGTATTTGTATCGTGAGCCCATGCCACTGCTATCCGGAACTGTTTTTTGAGCGACCGGACTTTATCGGCCATCTGATCAAGTGTACGGATCATATCCGTTGATTTAGCTTGCAGCTGCTGACAGGAGTATACTGTCATATTTTGCCTGCTCCGAGTCAGAGCGTGAGGTCAGGACGATAGGTACAAGTGCTCCGAGAATGATTGAAGCAACTTTAGCCTTTGCGAAGAATACAAGTGATTTATATAGCACGTTACCCACTTCTATGTCTGGCATCAGCAGAAGGTCTGTATCACCGGCGACCTCGCTTTTAATGCCTTTGTGCTTGGCACTCTCCAGGCTGATCGCATTATCGAAAGCGAGAGGTCCGTCAATGATACAGTTTTTGATCTGATCACGCTGATTCATTTTTGAAAGCAATGCAGCATCGAGAGTGGCTTCCATGTTCTCGTTCACCATCTCAACTGCTCCAAGGACTGCAACTTTAGGCATTTTATACCCAAGTTTGTTGAGAAAAGCGACAGAGTTATTTACTATTGAAATTTTGTCTTTAAGATTGGGAGCGATATTCATCGCAACATCAGTAACTGCAATTAGTTTGTGGTAAGTTTCAACCTCAAAAAGCGCAATGTGTGAAAGAAGATTTCCGGTTCTCAATCCCCACTCCTTATTGAGCACACATTTCAGAAGAGTAGAGGTACCCACCTTCCCTTTCATAAGAATGTCAGCCTGTTTGCTGTTGAGCATCTTTACAGCCATTTCAACTGACATGTCCGTATCGGGCTCATGAATTATTCTCAAGCCAGAAATATTATAGTTGCTCTCAGCGCAGATATTCTGAATTATTTCCTTATCCCCGATCAATATCGGTTCAATAACATCATCCTGCCAGGCTCTTAACACGGCACCAAGTGAGTGTTGATCCTGTGCTGCAGCCAGAACAAGTTTCTTCTTTGGTTTGCCGGCAACAATTCCCTTAAGGTCAGACATGCTTTTCAGTACCATATGGCTTCAAGTTTTAAATCAAACTGTATGATGTTCAACGATATAACGAGTATCAGATGCAATTACATATTCTTCGTCGGTAGTTATACACATAACGGTCGCTTTTGATTCGGGTTTGGATATTACCTTATCAACTCCTTTTACGCCGTTATTGGCTTCCTTGTCAAAGATTATTCCAAGGCTTTCCATATTCGTGCAGATCATGGCTCTCATTTTAAAATCGTTCTCTCCCACTCCGCCTGTAAATACCAGCAGGTCGAGACCATTCAGCACTGCAAAATATGAACCTATATATTTCTTAACCTTGTAAGCATACATGTTAAGTGCCAGAAGAGCTTTTTCATTGCCTTCAGCAGCTGCGGCCTCAAGATCGCGCATATCTGAAGAAAGCTGGGAAATACCGGCCACTCCGCTTTTCTTGTTTATCAGGTTATTGACTCCGGTTACATTAAGGTGTTCCTTGTCAGCTATGTATATCAGGACTCCAGGATCAATCTCTCCCGTGCGGGTTCCCATAATCAGTCCGTCAACCGGGGTGAAACCCATGGAAGTGTCAATTGATAATCCGTTTTTTATAGCTGTAATTGAAGCACCATTACCAAGGTGGCAGGTTATGATTCTCAGTTTGGTTATATCCTTCCCCAAAAGTTTTGCAGCCTTTGATGCGACGAACTTATGGCTTGTTCCGTGATAGCCATATTTTCTGATTTTATATTTTTCATAATACTCATATGGCAGTGCATACATGTATGCATAATCCGGCATTGTCTGATGAAATGAAGTATCAAAAACTGCTACCTGCGGCACACCCGGGATAAGTTTTTCAACTGAAAGAATACCTTTCAGGTTGGCAGGATTATGCAAAGGAGCAAGCTCACTGTTGATTTCAATCTGTTTTTTAACCTCATTGTCAATCAATACACTTTCCTTGTATACTTCACCACCGTTTACGACCCTGTGACCAACAGCCTTGATTTCGCTGATATCGCTTATCACGCCATGTTTTTTATCTGTAAGTGCGGCCATTACCAGGTTAATTCCAGTAGTGTGGTCAGGAATGTCAGTAATTAATTTGTACGGTTCCTTGCCTGTTGGTTTATGTGTTAGGACACTATCATTAAGGCCTATTCGTTCCAGAAGTCCTTTTGCTAGCACGACACTGTCAGAATTCATTCTGAAAAGCTGGTATTTTATTGATGAGCTTCCGCAATTTAGAACAAGAATTATCATCTTTTAAAAATTTTGTTAGAATCCTGCAAGTTAACTTTTTCCTGCTGCCTGATTAGCTGTAATTGCTATCATGCTAACGATATCGCTTACTGAACAGCCCCGTGAAAGATCGTTAACAGGAGCAGCCATTCCCTGAAGAATTGGTCCTATTGCCTCAGCATGAGCAAGTCTCTGAACTAGCTTGTAGGCAATGTTGCCGCATTCAAGATTAGGGAATATCAGAACATTTGCTCTTCCGGCAATCTTACTCCCGGGAGCCTTTTTAATTCCTATAGATTCAACAAGTGCAGCATCTGCCTGCAACTCACCGTCGATTAGAAGATCCGGTGCCATCTCTTTTGCCAGCTTCGTGGCATTTATCACTTTATCTACAAGTTCATGTTTTGCACTCCCCTTGGTTGAAAAGCTCAACATCGCAACCCGCGGTTCAAAACCTCCGATAGCTCGGGCTGTATGGGCAGTAGCAACAGCTATCTCAGCAAGTTCCTTGTCAGTTGGATTGGGATGAACACCTCCGTCTGCAAAAGTTAAGACACCGTTTTCTCCAAATGATTTATCAGGAAGGATCATCAGGAATGCACCTGAAACTACCGAAATGCCCGGTGCAGTCTTAATAAACTGAAAAGCAGGGCGAAGCACATCACCCGTGGCATGATCAGCTCCCGACACCTCACCATCAGCATCTCCGTTCTTGATCATCATAACCCCCAGATAAAGAGGATCTTCAATTAGTCTCGATGCTTCCTCAACTGTCAAGCCTTTGTTTTTCCTTAATTCAACCATTAAATTAATATAGTGCTCCTTCTTTGGATGTGATTTTGGATCGACTATTTCAGCCTTTGAAATATTCTTCAAGCCCAATTCTTCTGCATAGGCCCTGGTCTGAGCCGGATCCCCGATCAGTATTATTTGTGCCAATCCTTCAGATATTGCAATATCAGCAGCTTTTAAATTTCTTTCTTCATATCCTTCAGGAAGGACTATCCTTTTATTATGCTTCCTGGCACTTGATTTTATTTGTTCCAATAATTCCATTGTGTATCAATAATTTAATTGTGTCAATTTTTTTTTCTAAAAGTACAAAAAAAAAGTTCTATATAACAATCATTCAAAATATGATTAATGTCAGTATTTTGTTCAAATGAATATTTGACAGTATAGGGTTGATAAAATCATTTTCTATTTTTGCAATTTCAAAATTAAGGATGAAAAAAGAAATCGACAACCGGATGATGGAAGAACTAAGATCTGCACTTGAAGGAGATCTGCAATATGATCAGATTACAAGGACGATTTATGCAACTGATGCCTCTGATTATAAAGAAGAGCCGCTTGCAGTTGCATGGCCTAAAAATGTTTCAGATATAAAGAAAATAATTCAGTTTGCCTCAGTAAACAAGACAGGTATTATTGTAAGAGCGGCAGGAACATCCCTTGCAGGGCAGGTGGTAGGCAACGGAATAGTTGTAGACATTTCAAGATATCTCACTTCTATTATAGAACTCAACAAGGAAGAGAGATGGGTAAGGGTTGAACCCGGAGTGGTTCTGGATGAGCTTAATATGTTCCTGAAACCTTCAGGACTCTTCTTCGGGCCTGAAACATCAACCTCGAACAGATGCAATATTGGAGGTATGGTTGGAAACAATTCCTGCGGATCACACTCCCTGGTTTATGGTTCGACAAGAGACCACACATTGGAACTTAAAGCAATATTGAGCGACGGCAGTGAAGTGACATTCGGGCCGGTCTCGAAATATGAATTTGAGAAAAAATGCAGTCAGAATGACCTTGAGGGAAAGATTTACAGAAACATTAAGGAAATTCTTGAAAATCCTGTCAACAGGCAAAAAATCAAAGAAGAATATCCTGATCCGCGTATTCCAAGAAGAAATACCGGTTATGCACTTGACCTGCTGCTGGATTCCGATATTTTTGACAGCCAGTCAGATAAAAAGTTTAATTTTTGCAAGCTATTGTGTGGTTCAGAGGGGACACTTGCGGTAATAACAGAAATAAAGCTAAATCTGGTTCCTCTTCCTCCGCCAAAGAAAGCCCTGGTATGCATTCATCACAAGGAAAGAGACGAAGCTTTCCTTGCAAATCTTGTGGCATTAAAATTCAGTCCAACGGCTGTGGAATTAACCGACAACAGGATTCTGGAACTGACAAAAGACAATATCAGTCAGAAAAACAACAGGTTCTTTCTGCAGGGGGACCCTGGTGCAATAACAATGGTGGAATTTGCAGAGCAGACAGATGAAGAGGTTGATGACAAAATAAAAAGGATGATCGAAGCTCTGAAAAAGGCCGGATATGGATATGCCTATCCTGTTGTAAAGGGAAGTGACATGGCTAAGGTATGGGAGATGAGGAAGGCAGGTCTTGGGGTTCTTGGCAACATGAAGGGTGACAACAGATCCGTATCACTTATTGAAGACACCGCAGTAAGAGTTGAAGACCTGCCTGAATACATGAAAGAACTTTCGGCAATGCTTGCGGGATTTGGAAAAGATTCTGTTTATCATGCTCATATAGGTACCGGGGAACTTCATATCAGACCGGTTCTTAACCTTAAAAAACAAGGTGATGTTGAATTATTCCGGACAATTGGCCTGGAGACTGCAAAGCTGGTCAAAAAATACAGGGGCTCCATGAGCGGAGAGCACGGTGATGGAAGACTTAGAGGTGAATTCATACCATTGATTCTGGGAGATCACAATTACGGCTTAATCAAAGAGGTAAAGCAGTGCTGGGACCCGCAAAATATTCTGAATCCCGGTAAGATTGTGGACACTCCTGAAATGAATACATTTCTAAGATACAGCCCCGGGACAGTCACTCCTGACCTTGATACCATCTATGATTTTTCTGCGACTGATGGAATAATAAGAGCAGCCGAAAAATGCAACGGGTCTGCAGATTGCAGGAAATCAGTTAAAATAGGCGGAACAATGTGTCCAAGTTTTATGGCCACACTTGATGAACACCATTCAACCAGAGCAAGGGCAAATATACTGAGGGAGTATTTAAGCAAAGATCCTGAAAATCCGTGGAACCACAGGGAAATCTATGAAATCCTAGATCTTTGCCTGGAATGCAAAGGCTGTAAGGCTGAATGTCCTTCTGGAGTGGATATAACCAAACTCAAGACAGAGTTTCTTCAGCACTGGTACGACATTAATGGAATTCCATTAAGAACAAGGCTTATTGCATATATTTCCGTTTTTAACAAGATAGGGTCTCTTTTACCGCAGGTTTACAATTACTTTTTAAAGAACAGACTCACTTCAGGCCTTTTGAAGAAAGTAATTGGCTTCGCATCCGGCAGAAGTATTCCGTTATTATACAGAACAACCCTCAGAAGATGGTCAAAGAAAAATCTTGCCAAACTGAATCCCGACAATCCGGTAGGCAGTGTCTGTCTGTTTATTGATGAGTTCACCAATTATAATGATACTTCAGTTGGCATAGCTGCAATAAAACTGCTTACTTCACTTAATTACAGAGTCATAACTGCAGATCATTCTTTAAGCGCCAGAACTTTTATTTCCAAGGGTTTGTTAAGGAGTGCAAAAAAAATTGCCCGTACTAATGTGAAAGTTCTTTCAAATATCATTAGTGAGGACTTGCCTCTTATAGGGATTGAACCGTCTGCAATTCTTGGTTTCCGTGATGAATATCCCGATCTTGCAGGTTCTGATCTCAGAGAACATGCTCTCAGGCTGGCAAAAAACTCTTATCTTATTGAAGAATTCATAATGAAGGAATTCAATGCCGGAAGAATAAGCCGGGAATCATTTACAAAGCGTGAGGCTGAAATTCTTCTTCATGCCCATTGCCAGCAAAAGGCCATAGCTTCTTCATCCCCCACTCTTGCAATGCTGTCAATTCCCTATAACTACAGGGTTAAGGAAATACCTTCAGGCTGCTGTGGCATGGCCGGCGCTTTTGGTTATGAAAAAGAACACTACGATCTTTCCATGAAAGTCGGGGAGCTTGTATTATTTCCTGAGGTAAGAAAAGCGAATGATGAAACCATTATTGCAGCGCCAGGCACCAGTTGCAGACATCATATCAAGGATGGCACAGGCAGAATTGCATTACATCCTGCAGAGATAATGTATAATGCGCTTGTTAATGGCCGACTGGAGTAAAACAGTGCTTGTTAATTCCTTCATTGCAACCGGTCAACTGTTTTATTCAGGGTAAAACCAGAGAGGATTTCTTGTCTTAGAGGAGAAAATATAATAATGCTGTTATAAGCTTAACTCAGGTTTAGCAGGACCTGGCAGGAATCCGAATAGAATGCTTCTTTAGTTTTTCCTTATGGAATTATAGTAGTCAGTAAAGATTGTAGTGACAAGAGGCCTGTAATAGAGCCAGAAGAAACGTCTGGGGTCATTCGGCTTGTCGGAATAGAGTACCCCTTTCAGCTTATCAATCCCTTTCATTCTTGAAATCATAAAATTGACCTTGTTTGTAGCAAAATCACCAGAAAAATAATATGTTCTTCTGTTTACAGGATCTTCAATGACTGCAGGAAACTCATTATCAAGCATATTAGCAGCGAGCAAAGTATCACCAATGGCGGTAGTCTCTATTCTGAATCTTGAAACTACATTGTTTTCAAGAGGTTCAATTATATCAAACCATTTTTCAAAAGCTACTGCGGGAGGAACTCCGAACCTCCTGCAGTTAACAGTATCTGTTAAAATAAAAGGCATTGGGTTCCTCAGGTGGGTTCCTTCCTCAAGCACTACTATATTTTTCTCTGTCAGCAAAACAATTCCGGCCTTTTTGAAAGTCCATGGTTTAGAGTATTGCTTTCTGTACATTGCTGTCATCCAGACAGGAAAATCAGGTGAGGTTGTATCAAGCTTGCTGAAATATTTGCCGGTCCAGCCTGTAAATTTTAAACCAAGTTTCTCCTGTGTTCTTACTGACTGAAACTCTGCGGTGGGGTAATCAAATGAATTATATTCCAGCACTACCAGTTTGTTTCTGTTTTTCATTTCGTTAATCAGCAGATAGTCTACCTGGTTCAATCCACCGTAAATTCTTCTTGATTTACGGCTTTTATTTATTCCTGCGTACCAGTCATTAAAGAACACTCCGTAAGTATCAGCAATATAAAGAGCGTCGACGCTGTCGGGAAGGCTCATCATTTCAGAAAGCCGGTATTCTTTTTTCGTATAACCCTTTTCCTTTAAAGGTCTTGTGGGAGCAAATCCGTAATAATCTTTTTTATAGGAATAACTTCTTTTCTTAGCTTTCTTTACAAATCTGTCATAATTGAGGATCCAGTTTAATGATTTATGTTTTATACGATCAGGTGTCGGAACCGTCTTATTAAGAATAACTATATCCACCGGTTTTTTATCCTGGAAACTCCAACGGATAAAGCTGATAAACGGAAGGATTAGGATTAACACCAGAATTATTGCTATAATCAAAGGCTTTTTCATAACTGAATCAATATCTGAAATACTTCAAATACTTTCTTGAAAATTAGATGTTTCTACTTCAAACAGCATTAACAACGGTTAAAAGTATTAATTTATTTTTGTAAATCGAATAAATTTAGCGGTTAATTAGTAAAATTAATTAACAGAGAGATAGTCAATAGCCGCATGCGGAATTATCTCCTCTTTTGTCAGCTCCGGATGCCTTTTTGCCGTCATCAAGCAACATTACAGCATTAACACGGCCCAAAGAACTGACAGGAATCACCTGATGGCCAAGGCTTTTAAGTTTGCCGACAACCTCCTCAGGAATACCGCCTTGCTCGTAGCTGATATGATCAGGCAGCCACTGATGATGAAATCTTCCGGCAGAGACAGCATCTGAAATATTCATTCCGAAGTCAATAACATTAATGATCACCTGCAGTACCGATGTAGGAATCGTTGATCCGCCTGGAGACCCCAGAACGAGAAACAGTCTGCCTTGTTTTTCAACTATTGTCGGAGTCATTGAACTTAGCATCCTTTTGCCAGGCTGAACAGAGTTTGTCTGACCTCCGGTAAGACCATAAATATTAGGAATTCCCGGCTTGACTGAAAAATCGTCCATTTCATTGTTGAGCAGAAATCCGGCGCTGTCTACTACTGTAAAGTTACCATAAGTCCCGTTAAGAGTTGTGGTTGCAGACACTGCATTTCCGTATGGATCAACAACAGAATAATGTGTGGTTTCAGATCCTGAACTGAAGAACCTGCTAACATCACCATGGGCAATTTCACCGGAAGCAGAAGCTTTTTCAGGGTCAGATGATTTCATTCTTTCCGACAGGTAATCAGA
>JABUEV010000072.1 GCA_013314865.1 Bacteroidales bacterium
TTTCAAAATCGCAAAATCTAACCCCTCCGCATCTAAAAACAGTATATCCGGAGGAATTCCATTTAGTCTTTCTAATACAATATTAGTATATGTATCAACATCTATTGATATTTCACTTATTTTTTTAATCCCTTGCTTAACAGTATTAAAAGATGCTTCCTCAGAAAATGTATTATATTCGGATCTTTCAAATTGATAATACCTTATTTTACCCTTCTCGGTAAAAATCCCTATGTTTAAATTAATGTCATTTTTACGGTATTTTTGAAAAAGTCTAAATTGCCGTGGATCAGGCTCTATATTTATACCTCTTATTCCATTCTTATATAACAAAGCAGTATTACTAAACTTAAAGGGATGATAGGCGCCTATATCCATATACTTCGGTTGCTTGACTTTATACAAATCAAGCATTGTCAAAATTATTTTGTCTTCTCCGTATTGCGAATATGAAATTGTTTGATTTCTATCCACTAATGCCTTATCAAAATAATCTAATAGTTTCTTCAACGATTTTTTACAAAAGAGTTTTATGTAATTAGAATATGCCATAAATCCAAAATAGTCAATGAATATTAATATTTCTGAAAAGACAATCTGCCTGTATAAGCTCATTCTGTATTGAACGAAACCCATCACAAATCTCTACTAGTATAAAGTTTGAAGCTTGAAGAATTGAATAGACATCCTGAAATAAGCATGAGTCTTCATATAATTCCTTAAACGAAACTTCTATCCAGATGTATTCTGTATGACTTAATGTATCATTAGCTCCCAGAAGTACTTCGTTCTCACTTCCTTGAACGTCAATTTTCATCAAGTTAATTCTCTGATTTTTAATATCACAATCTCTTACCAATTTATCTAACGTAGTAGTGGTAAGTTCTAAAGAGTAACTTTCATTCGTATCAATCCCCTTCAGATCATTTATGTCATATTTTATTTTAAGTAAAGATGATGTTACATCATATGAATTTATATGAAAATTTCTTCTTTCAATAGTGTCACTTAAAGCCACTTGAAAAATTTTGACATTGGGATCATTACCATAACAATCTCTCAATTCTTTAATACATTCCGGAATCGGTTCAATAAGCATTGCCGTTATTTTAGATTTTTTATAAACAGATTTTAAATTTTCATAAAAAAGACCCCTATTTGCACCAATATCAACAAAAGTAAGATTTTCAATTTTTGGACTTATATATTTAATGATTGTCTTATTAAAACAGTCCAGGCTTCTTTCCTTTTTATTACTGTTTTTGCCTAATATTTTCTTAATATATCTTAGTTTCATAAAAGTGTCTTGTATTCAAATTTTCTTTAGATCTAATTTTAATGCTCCATAATTCCAGCTCAAATCGAGTACTCTTCTGTCAATTTCAGATTTTTTAATTAATTCAAACATCAAAATATCTTCCAATCTTTCAAGATATTCGATATCAGGAATAGTTAAATCAATGCTAATTAAATATTTACCTACTGCAAAATTTTGGATATTAAACCTTATGTTGAATTTATTAGATCCTGATGTCAATTTTACAAGTTCTTCTTTATTGAAAGTGCCAATAGATCCGAAGCCAACTGGTAAACCATTAATTGACTTAATTCTTAAATCAATTGAGCTTTTAGTTTCTTCCTTACAAAAAACTAATATTTCAATTTCTACTTTTGTTTGATCAGCACATGTAATTTTTGCTGATTCTACATATACTCTTCTATCTTTTTTTCCGCTATTTAGATAGATGCTCCCAGATTTAGCCTTTGCAAGATAGTGATTTATAGTATCTGTGACCTCACCCATAAACTGTATACTTCCTTGTGATAAAAATATACATGAGCTGCAAAGGCTTGAGACTGCAGATAAGTTATGGCTGACAAAAAGGATTGTACGACCTTTTTTCATGCTAATTTCATTCATTTTGCCAACCGCTTTTTCCTGAAACTCCGCATCCCCCACCGCCAACACCTCATCAACCACCAGTATCTCGGGCTCGAGATGCGCTGCCACAGCAAACCCCAACCGCACCGTCATGCCACTGCTGTAACGCTTTACAGGCGTGTCTATGTACCTCTCAACCCCCGCAAATTCCACTATTTCATCAAACTTCCTCCGTATCTCGGCCTTCGTCATTCCCATTATAGCACCGTTCATGTAAATGTTCTCCCTCCCTGTCATCTCCTGATGAAATCCTGTTCCTACCTCCAGCAACGAGGCTATGCGTCCGCGCGCTTTAATGATCCCTGTCGTGGGAGCCGTAACCTTCGACAAAATCTTTAACAAAGTCGACTTCCCTGCACCATTCTTGCCAATAATGCCCAATACCTCTCCCTCCTCAACCTCAAGATTTATGTCACGTAAAGCCCAGACGTATTCCTCAGATTTGTGATCGGTGTCTTGTGAGCTACGACCTGATAACCTGTTCTCCTGACCAATCTTTAAATATGGATCTTCCCTCCTTAGTATGGCCGTTTGCCACCAGCGGTTGAGGTCGTGCGAAAGGGTTCTCGTGCTAACCAGGCCAAGTCTGTATTGTTTGCTGAGATTCTCTATTTTTATTGCTATGCTCATTATGCGAATTAGTGCGAATTTTGCGAAGAGTGAGAATTGATGACACGTTTGTAAGTGAGGCTTTTCTCACCGAAGTTTACCAGTATACCTAAGCGCATATCTGTTGCTCTCAAGTAATTCAATACCTGGGCTATATCATTTTTATGAATAAAAGGAGTTGCTTTAAGTTCAACTATTATTGAATCGAAACATACATAGTCGGCTTTAAAAAACTTGTCCAGTTGTTTATCATCAAATTTGATGCGTAATTTTTTCTCCTTCTCAAAAGGTATCTTATCCTTATTAAACTGTATTTCAAGTGCTTCCTGATATACCGACTCCAGGAATCCTGATCCCAGCTTATTGTATACAGCCAGACAAGAACCAATAATTCTGTAGCTTTCCTCCTTAAATACTATCTCAGCCATCTTCGATGTATTCACTCAATTCGCATTAATTCGCATCAATTCGCATCAATTCGCATCAATTCGCATCAAACAGTATCCATAAACGACCTCTGCACCTTGTTAAACACCACTATCCCCAAGCCAAGCAGAAGAACCATAAATACAAACGAATAGGCAAGATGCCCCCAGTTGAAGGTGCCTACTCCCATAGTGCCATACTTAAAGGCTTCAAGGATCGAAGTGACAGGATTTAATGCCATTATCCACTGCCGCTCGGGCGACATGGTGCTGAGGGGATAAATAACCGGAGTGGCATACATCCATAATTGCACAATAAAGGTGAAAAGAATTGTCAGGTCACGGTATTTTGTGGTGAGGGATGAAATCAGAATACCGAAACCAAGAGCAAGCCCGGCAAGCATCACAATGAGCAGAGGTATCAGAAATGCATGGGCATTCGGCGCCACCTGGACCTTATTTGCAACAAAATAGATATATACCGCAATAAACAAAAGAAACTGAATGCCCATCCTTACCAGGTTTGAAGTGACAGTTGCCAGAGGAACTATCAGCCTTGGAAAATAAACCTTTCCGAATATGTTCTGGTTTGTGGTGAAAGTGGTGGAGGTCTTGGTGAGACAATCGGCAAAATACTGCCAGCAGACAATCCCTGCAAGATAAAACATCGGCTGTGGTAAACCGTCGGTGGAAATCTTTGCAATGCCTCCGAATACAACCATGTACATTATCGTAGTCAGTGCAGGCTGGATGAAGTACCAGGCCGGACCAAGGATTGTCTGCTTGTACTGCGTCACTATATCGCGCTTTACAAACATTGTAAGAAGATCTCGGTACTGCCATATTTCACCCAGATCAACCTGAAGAAGCTTGTTTTTGGGTTTTATTATTGTAGTCCAGGACTCAGTATTCTCCATTCTTCTTATTTTTCTAAACACGGAGTTGCTCGGAGTTAAAGGGAGTTACACGGAGTTTTTTATCCTTAACAGTGTTACTCCGTGCTTAACTCTGTGATACTCCGTGGTTAAGATCATGCTGATTTTAGCTCTCCTCCTTGTAATACCCTTTTGCATCGTCCGAATAACCGTACTTTCCGTAATATCCATAATAGTTATACCCGTAATTGTACCCGTACCCGAAGGCATAACCATACCTCAGTCCGTATCCGTAATACCCGGATATGCTTATATCATTTATCACAATTCCTATGCTTTTAATGTTCTCGTTGTTGTGCAGTTCCTCTATCAGGTCAAGGGTGTTTTTCGATGTGTACCTCTGCCGCACCACAAAGATGTAGAAGTCTGTCAGGGGTGATACCAGTAGCGCATCGGTAACTATGGCAACCGGGGGAGTGTCAATAATTATGTAATCAAACTCTTTTTTTGCTTTTTTGATAAACTCCTCCATCTTTGGCGACTCAATCAGCTCTGCCGGATTGGGAGGCACCGGACCCGATGGTGTATACCAAAGATTATCAGTTTCAGTTTTTATTATGACATCGTCATAAGATTCCTCACCGATAAGATAATTGCTGATTCCTCCGTCACTGTTAATTCCGAATATCTTGTGTATCCTGGGTTTGCGAAGGTCAAGTCCTATCAGCAGAACCCTCTTCCCCGACATGGCCATTATCGCTGCAAGATTGGCCGAAACAAATGTTTTTCCCTCAGCCGTGATCGTTGAGCTTACTGAAATAACAGGGCATTTAATTTCTTTAATAAAGTACTTCAGGCTTGTGCGCACTGAACGGAACGACTCAGCTATGGTGGATCCAGGATTTTCAATGACGGGTATCTCGGTCTTCAGCCTGTTATGACTAATATATCCTATCACAGGTGCTTTTGTACCTCTTTCGACGTCCTTCTTGTCAATGACTTTATTGTTCAGGTAATCTATAAGCATGATCCCGATTAAGGGTATCAGCAGTCCGAGGAAAATAGCCATCGTCAGATTCTGCTTCTCCTTCGGCTTGATGCGTGAAGTATTGTAGGTGCTGGCATTGTCAATTATCCTGTTGTCCGATACATTTGATGCCTTTGCAATTCCGGCTTCTGCACGTTTTTCAAGAAGGAAGGTGTAAACAGTATTGTTAAGGTCAAACTTCCGTTGTATGTTAATCATCTGGCGCTCAGTCGATGGAAGTTTCCTGATCTCACGGTCCACCTCCTGTAGTCTCCTGTCGGTCTCTGAAATGGTTCTTTCAATATACATAAGACCGTCATTTACATTTTCTCTCATTGCCTGGCGGACTGTCTCAATGTTTGACTCAAGCAGTCTTAAAGGTTCAGCCGACTCGGAAAGATTCATGGCCAGCTTCTTCTTTTGCTGCTGGAGCAGAGAAAGTTGATTGACCATATTCATCAGGAGCTGATCGGTAACTCCCATCACCGAAGGTGCAACTATATCGCCTGTCTCACGGCGTGAATCGATATAATCCTTCAGATACTCATAATAACTCTTTTGCATCAGCAGTTTTGTCCGTTCGGCGTCGATCGATTCAAGCTTGCTCTGGATAGCCGAACCTTCACGGCTGATGTCTATTAGTTTGTTATAAAGTCTGAAATTTTCAAGCTCACTCTCAGCCCTGCGGAGGGAATCAGATATTGAACCGAGCTGGTCTTCAATAAAATCGATTGTTTGTGTGGCTGTCTGGTTTTTGTATTCAAGTCCGAATTCCAGATACACATCCATCAGCATGTTAAGATAGTCTGCTTCCTGTTCCGGCACAAAGCCCGTGGTTGATAGCCTGACAAGCGAGGCATCCTCTTCAATCGGGGCCACCGACAGTTTACTACGGTACCTGTTGGCCAGGGCGGCCGGATTGGTGAAAACAAAATAGTATTTGTTTGAATTATCCGGATCATATCTGAAGCCTTCCCTGTCCCTTAGTTTTATGACAAAGTCAAATCCCATTTCCCTGAAACGTTCACCAAATGAGAGCTCCCTGCTGAAATTTCTGTTGCCGTTGATTTCAAGACGGTATTTTTCTTCTGATAAAATCCTGATATCCACCCTTCTTCCCTGTGTCTGATACTGGAGTGAGTCATACACTACAATGAAAGGACACTGCTTGTACATTCTTGTTTCAGCTATACCCCTTTTACCCACTTTAGTGTATTCAATATAAAACTCCGGAAGGCGTTTCATCACCATTTCATTCAGCCTGAACGATTTGAGAATTCCTATCTCATTCTTCAGGTTCTGCTGGCTCCTGTATGAATCCGATCCGGGGAAGATATTTGAGAGACCTGCATCCTGGTTTCCCTTTATAAGAAGGGTGGATGAGACGGTATAAACCTTCTCTGACCATCTGTTGATGCCGTAGGCAATGCTAATGGCTATAAAAAGCGCAATGGCAAACCAGTACCAGTTGCTGACAAATAATGATATATATCGCTTGAGGTTTATGCCTTCATCTTCGGCATACTCGTAGAAGTTTGGGGGTTGGGGGTTCATTGTTTCAGGGTTTCAGGGTTTAATGCTCAGGGCTCAGGGCTCAGGGCTCAGGCCTTTGGCACTGACCGACAGAAGAGCGTCAGTGAGCGTCAGTAGCACAGGGCGCAGAGCACTGGTCAAATGTTTAAGAAAGTGATTTTCGAAAATTGGTAATCTTTTTACTGAGAACTAAAAGCCTTGGATAGATAGATTTCTTGTCTTCTATTGATAAAATGGATCTCCGGACAAATATTGAGATTATGTTGGCGCATTCAAAAACTGATCTTCTTGCTATATTTAAGAAGCTCGCAAATTCTTTATTTGAGAATGATCCTGATCCCTCAGCAATATTGTTAGAAATACTCAAAGCAGAGGCTCGCAATTGTTCAGCAAATCTATACAGCCTTTTTTCATCTGCTAAATCAGCATAATCAAAAAGGACATCGGATACTTCTACTGCTTCCTTCCAAATTTCGAGCTGTTCAAATCTGAAATCTTCCATTTGGTTTCGTTTTTATTTTACTTTTCTTTACTCTGTGCCCTGCGCCCTGAGCCCTGAGCCTTAAACCCGGACAATTAATTACTTTCCAATATAATTAATCAGCAGCAGCGTCGTGGTAAATACCGATGCAATGGCTGAAACAACTGCAGTGAATGTCGGGAAGTTGAGATTGAAGATTTTTCTTGTTTCGGGTTCGACTATGACGACATCATTTGGAAGAAGAAAATATGCTTCATGTGAAAGAATTGCCTTGTCCTGGAGATTGAGCCTGTAGGTTTTTGTACCTCCTTCCACCGGCCGAACCACAAGGAGGTTATCGCGCCGGCCGTAGTCACTGACGCCGCCCGCCTGACCAATCGCCTCAAGCACTGTAAGATAATTGCTGTAATTTATGTAGGTACCGGGAGATCTAACCTCACCTATGACAGTGAACTTGAAGCTCAATAGTTTGCATTCGACAACAGCATTATTGTAACTCTTGTCAAATTCCTGCTGAAGCATCTCCCTCACTTCATCGAGGGTTTTTCCTTCAACATGCACTTTCCCGAGCACTGGAATAATGATGTCCCCGTCTTTATTAACGTTATAGCCCCAGAGGTAGCCGCCTCCGGTTGTCTGCATTGAGGCTGAGCCGAATCCACTGCCGCTTGTTCCAAGGTAATCGGTTATCATGCCATCGGCATCCATGGCTTTAAGGGTAATATGAAGAACATCCCGGTTCTGTATTTTGTACTCCGGGATAGTCATGGTGAAAAATCCCTCTGCACTCGGCTCGGGCAGGTTGTTAAGATAGGCGAGTTTCTTTTGAGAAGTGCAGGAACTTAAAATTAAAACTAATATGAGAGGAAATTGGAGGTTTTTCATGATTGACAAGGTAAAAGTAAAAAGGTAAAAGTAAAAAGTAATAATTAAATACTATTCAGGCTCTGGATTTAATCAGTATTGATGCAAGAATTTTACCCAATTCCTCACATTCTGCACATAGATTCTTAATATTTACAGTATTCGGTTCCACTTCGCAAATAATTCTTAACCAATAATCTGATTCTCTCAGCTCCTTCAAGCTTATTCCAACTTTGTTTATAAAATCAGCTTTTGAAACCGCTGCCTGAGATTCCTGGTAGTTTGCTCCGGCAGAAGTTGCTGATTTTGATAATTGATATTTTATTACTTCAAGTTCGTTTCTTTTTTTGAGAGTACCTAACATTTTCAAAACATTGACTGAAAATCGAAATAGTCTCTCAGATAAATCATTCTCTTTCATCCAATTACAATATAATCCCTTTTTTTACTTTTAACTTTTAACTTTTTACTTTTTACTTTTTACTTTTTACTTGCCTATCAGGACGCTTCCGCCGGGTCAGTCACATACTTTAATGGACCAACAAACTTATAAATCCGGACAGTAACCGGCATTTTGCCGGCATTAATTCTTTATTGACTAACTGCCTTCTTCCTTATCCGGCATATTATCTCTCCCGTTCCACAGAAGCAGTAGGTCTGCAGGTTCAAAGAACCGCAGGTAATCGTCTGCTTCTTCCGGTTCAAGGACTATATAACTCACTTTCCTTCCAACCATGGCCTCTGCCTGCACAACCTTGCGCGCAAGATACTCCCTGTCGAGCCTGTCGCCCACCAGTATCAGCTCAATAACCTGACTGTCTCGTCCATGGGCAAAATCACCTGTCAGGTATACAGCCGACAGATTTCCCAGACGGTGAATTACCTTATCAATCACCCTGTCGATGCCAGTTTCCTTCAGTATGATATTGTGAATATCCCTGTATAGCGGGTGCCGTGAATTTGCCTGGTAGAGTTTCTTATTCCCGTCACGCAGTGAATTAAGCAGTCCGGCTTCTTCAAACCGGTTTAACTCAACACGTATGGCATTTGATGATTCCCCGAATTCTGATTCCAGTCCGCGCAGGTGGGCTTTTGTATTGCTGTTGAGGAAAAACTTCTTC
>JABUEV010000073.1 GCA_013314865.1 Bacteroidales bacterium
CGACACGATTAACAGGAAAGCATTTGAATACAAGATGGCATATTTGCTTCTGCGAAAGGATCAGCATGGATTAATGAGACTTCTTCCCGAACTTGAAAGATACCGGTATAAGAGGATTCCCCTTCATGTTGAAGAGCTGGCAGTGGCATACAGGGCTCTTAATCAGGGTCCATTCCCGAGGCTTTCTTATCTTATGACCGATCCGCGGACAGAGCTGAGGTTTAATCAGTATCTTCAGACCTTCCAGCTTTACTGGAACAATCTGAAAGTTGCAGAACCGTTCCTCAGGCAGAAATTCAGCAACACCTACTGGTACTGGGCATTTTACAAATAAAGATCTCATAAAAAAGAAGAGGGTGCTTTTATTAGCACCCTCTTTTTTAAACTTTACTAACAGTCAGATAATCCGATTACATTAGTAACCCGGGTTCTGCTGGAGCTGAGGTGCCTTGTTCATCTCATCGCGTGAGATAGGCAGCCAGTAGTACTTGTTGCTTGCCCACGAACGTGCATCAGGCATGGCGTTAAGGTCAAGCTTCCATTCCATATCACCGTTAACAAACTCCTTAATCTTCATCTCGTAAACATTTTCTATCACATTGGGAGCTGTCATCCAGCGGCGCATGTCGTACCACTGGTGGCCTTCGGCGAAATGTTCAATGTATCTCTCATGGCGCACCCACTCTCTTGCCTGAGCCTGGTCGGTGGTAACCCTGTCGGGAAGGCCGGCACGGTTCCTTACCATGTTAAGGGCATCAAGGCCTGCCTGAAGGTCTGCACCGCCGAGTTCGATACATGCCTCGGCATAGTTCAGCAGAATCTCAGCATAACGGAACTCAACCCATGTATTGGTGTTAGCATAATACTGGCCCACTGTGGCCGGGTCCATGAATTTTTTCAGGTAATACCCGTTTTTGGTGCCGTTCCATGACTCTATCAGACCCTGCCTTGTATCGATTCCGTAAGCTTTAACTGTACCGTCTGTGTTGTAGAAATGGCCGGTCTGGACTTTATTATACGGATCGAAACCTGTGGCGTCAGCAGGTCTCTGCTGCCACGGAGCTCCGTGGAACAACACTGTGGCATAGAATCTTGGTTCACGGCCAACATAGGGGTTTCTCTGAGGATCAGCTGCAAGCTCGGCAGCAGTTGCCTTACGCTCGAGCTGGTTTCCGGGATCGTACTTGTCCCACACGAAAGGTGTTCCGTCAGCCATTTCATACTGGCGGACAGCCGGTTCTGTCGGGTCGTTGTTACCCCAGTTGTGGTAGCCGTTCGGGCCATACCAGATATTGGCACGGTTAACATTGCCGCCTGTAAGCGGGAACTGAATGCCCCAGATAGTCTCCTTATTCCATGCACCTTTCTGGTTAAATATATTAAAATAGGTGTTGGCATAAGTATTAATGTCAGCCTCAGTAAGAACAGCCGGAGGGTCATCAGTCGTTCCAACCAGTCCGTAGTTGCCATAAGTGCCATCCATTACAGCTTTTGCAGCATCCCTTGCGGCCTGCCAGCGGGCAGTCTGACCGGTTGTGCCAAAGCTTACAAGATTATTGGTTGCTTCGTATCCGCCATTGACCAGCGGGCTTGCACAGAAGAGAAGCACTCTCGACTTAAGAGCAGCTGCAGCTCCGCGGCTTGCCCTTCCCTGTTCTATTGAAGCAGGAAGATTGGCTATGGCATTGTCAATGTCAGAAAGAACCTGGTCAAGAGTCTGCTGAAGAGATGACCTTGTTATGGTAAGAAAATCTTCTCCGAGTTTGAAAGGCTCGGTTCTGATTACTGCACCTCCATAGTTCATCAAAAGCATGGAATATTCAAAGGCACGCAGGAAATAGGCTTCGCCTTTGAGACGCTGTTTAAGTGCCTCTTCAGTGGTAGTTGTTGTCGGAACATCATCAATATTTGCCAGAATGTTGTTAATATTCTGAATATTGGCGTAGATATTATTCCAGTAAAGGAACCCGGCATAACCGGTATTGGCGAAAAAGCCAAGCTGGTCAGGACTTAATGTCCCCTTAAGGTTTGTATAGTTGGCAGGGCGGTGGATACACAGTGTCTGGTCGGTTGCGGAGGACAGCAGGTCCTCACGTGCACCGAGAATACCGTTATTGGTATTGCCGCCTAGCCTGTCATAGCATTTTCCAAGGTATGCTTTCACCACATTTATATCTGAAAACACCACCTTTTCATTGAATGAACTAACCGGATCCTGGTCCAGAACATCTGTACAGGATGTCGCTGTAAAGACCAGTGCCGCAATCAGGGTTATATAACTTAGTAATTTTTTCATATTCTGTTGTTTAAGAATTTTTCACTCAATTAAAATGAAATATTTGCACCAAAGGCTAATGTTTTCATGTTAGGATACACTCCGGCACCACTGACTTCGGGGTCAAATTTCTTTGTTGCAGTGTAGAGCAGGGCAAGGTTATTTCCTGAGAAATAAACACTGGCTCTGGATATTCCGAGACCCTTATAGAATCTGTTGGGAACGGTGTATGAAAGCACAACATTCTTCAGACGGGCATAAGCTGTGTTATCAAGCCAGTATGTGCTCATATTGACTGCATGAGCCCAGTAGAAGTCATTGCGGTTGAAAGCCCTTGCGATGTCAGTCTCTGTATTGGTCGGGGTCCAGCGGTTGTCGTAAGTCCACTGGAAATAATTACCAGCTTCACCACGTCTTTCGTCATAGTGGTTAAACTTGTAGAATTTACCCTGACCCTGAACAAGAAGTGACAGTGTGAAGTTCTTCCAGGTAGCGTCGAGGTTAATACCGTAGAAGTTTTCCGGCACGTCAACCTCATCTATCAGGACTCTGTCGTCACCTGTGATTTTTCCATCACCTGATACATCTTCAAATATCACATCGCCCGGTTTTGCATTAGCCCAGTGAGGATAAGCGTCGACTGCAGCCTGGTCCTTGAAAATACCGATAGCCCTGTACATCAGCCATGCATTGTAAGGATGGCCAGTTGTACGCTGCCATGGAACTGCTCTTTCAGGTTCGTCCTGGAAAACAACTTCATTATGGTTATGGCTGAAATTAAATCCCAGGTCTACCCTTAAGTCAGATGTAATATTTTTGTGAACACCGGCTTCTATTTCATACCCTCTGTTATCAACTCTTGCAATGTTTTCATTCGGGAGTGAAAGACCAGTAAAGTTAGGAACTGAAGCATCCCTCGGAGCAAGAATGTCCCTTCTGATATTGTAGAAATACTCAAAATTCAGGTGGAAGAGGTCCTTGAGGAACTTAGATTCAAACCCGATATTCTTTGTTATCTGGGTTTCCCATGTGATATTCGGGTTAGCTACAGTAGGAGGTCCGACAGTTGTTTCAATAGCAGAGCCTGTCCCGAACACCATTCCTGAGCTAAGTCCGAAGCTGTTCATGTACTGGAATGGGTCGCCCGGGTCCATACCCATTTGTCCGTATGACGCTCTCAATTTGAAGTAATTGATGAAAGGCAGATTGTCTTTCCAGAAACCTTCTTCAGATGCACGCCATCCTACCATGAAGCCGGGGAAGTAGCCCCATCTCTTTTCCGGAGGGAATTTAAGTGATCCGTCAGCCCTGAACAGGACTTCAGCCAGGTATTTTCCCTTGTAGTCATAGGTTGCACGTCCTATCCATGACTTGCGTGCATAGATCGACTTGCCTCCTGTGGTGTTTTTGTTCTGGTCACCACCGGCATCCATAGTCTGAATAAGTGTTGAGATGTAGAACTGGCGGAAACCATAGAAGTTATTGTAGTCGCTTGTATACTGTTCAAACCCGCCGTAGATGAATACATTGTGATCACCGAATTTCCTTGTGAAGGTTGCTCCAAGGTTGATGGTCTTGTTATTTGTACGGGAGAAATCCTCATGATTTTCAGGTGAAGAGAGCCCTCTTAATGTTGGTGTAAGAGGCATATCAGTTACAAAGCCCGTAACAGGGTCCCTGGTTGCTTTGTCCCAGTTAGGATAGTATAGTATCCAGGGATTGAAGAATCTTTTCCTGTAGAAGTTTGTAAGGTCATAGCTGTAGATACCGTTGAAAGAAAGGCCTTTGATAAACGGCACAGTGATTGTCCCGTTGAATGAACTGAGGAGCCTGTATGTTCTCTGATCATCTTTTCCGCCTGCGAAAGTTGAAGTTACAACCGGGTTATCACCGTATTCAATATCAGGACCTGGCAGACCATTTGGCCAGAAAGACCATGTAGTTGGCACAAGACGGGTTGACTGCCCAACGATTGCATCGGCAGATTTGTAGGGATAAACCCTGTTAACCTGGAAACCTGCAAGTTCAACTCCGGTCTTAAGCCAGTCGGTTATGGGCATGTCGACCTTTGCACGAACGTTGTATTGCTTGTAATTTGTCGATGACTGTTTATACATTGACTCATCACCCTTCAGACCGAACGACACATAGTAAGTCATACCCCTGAAACCGCCGTCAACTGTAAAGTTATGACGGAAAGTGGTAGTCCATTTCTTAATAAGGTCACCGTACCAGTCAGTATCAGGGTGTCCCCACGGGTCAGCACCTGACTTGAACAGTTCGATATCGGCATCAGTATAGGTTCTTGACTTACCTGTTGCCACCTGGTATTCTGATAGCATGGTTGCATACTCGGCAGCATTGCAGACATCAGGTATGAGAGTCGGAGTCATGAAGCCCTGATAGAACTGGTAGTTCAGTCTTGGTGTTCCTTCTGCGCCTTTCTTGGTCTGAATAAGGATAACTCCGTTTGCAGCCTGGGCACCATAAATTGCTGCTGAAGCATCCTTAAGCACCGAGAGGCTTTCAATATCATTCGGGTCAATTTCATCCATCGAACGACCCGGTACACCATCTATAATAACAAGAGGTGCAGTCTGGCTTGCATATTGTGCTCTGTTACCTCCCAAGGTGCTTCGACCGCGGACAAGTATTCTGGTACCATACTGCCCGGGTTCACCGTTCTGCTGTATAACCACAGAACCGGTCAGACGGCCGGAAAGCGATGTGGAAACGTTAGGTGCAGGAATCGACTGAATGCTCTGCCCTGAAATGGATGTTACAGAACCGACAACATTTGCACGTTTCTGAGTTGAATAACCCACAACAACAACTTCATCAAGGTCAGTAATTTCCTGGGCCAAAGATACATTCACAACAGTCCTGCCGCCAAGTGCAACTTCCTGTGTCACATATCCGATGAATGAGAACACAAGGGTTGCATTCCTGTCGACATTTGCAATTGCATAGTTGCCGTCAACGTCGGTAATTGCACCGAGACTGGTACCTTTAACCAGGATGTTCACCCCGGGCATCGCCTGGCCGGTTGAAGCATCGGTTACAGTACCCGTAACCCTGAGCTGTTGCTGATCGTCCACTGCAGTACTTTCTGTGGCCGTCGCAATGGCAGGAAATGCCAGGCCGCAGAACAGAAGAAGAACCACTATTTTCACAGGTAGTAGTAACTTGTGAAAACTTCCATCTGGCCTTAGAGACCAAAAGTAGTTTGGAGTTTTTTTCATACTGTTACACTGTTAGTTAGTTAATAATTAGAGAGCTTGGTTTATATTTATTAAGTTGTTTCTGTTTCAGAGTTTCAAAGTTTCAGAGTTTCAAAGTTTTATAATTAAGCATTAAAAAAATATATTTTTCTCTTGGAAAATTAAAGAATAAGTGTAATATTTACACTCATTGTTATGTATTTATATATAAAGTTATTTGACTTCAGGACAAGGTTAGGTTTTATCAGTTACTAATTAGGGTTATAAAGTGATTGCAATTTAAAAAATGTGTTTAATAAAAACAAGATTGTTCGTCATTATTTTACAAACCGCTGATTACGAAGAATTTTTAAATCGTTTTTTAAAATAGAAATAATAATAGTCCTATTTTTTCATTAAGAGTTCCTGAGAAGAATTAATTTTTGTAAATTTGATTACCACTGCCCGACTACGAAAAAACAGATAAAAAAAGCTTAAATCCCTTTTAAAACTAACCTAATAACGTGTGCCTATGAAACATTCCCGATCCTGAATCCTACCCGAAAACTACTGAACATCTGATTTTTATCATTTTTCTATTATTTATTAAAATGCATTAAAATCCTCTGATTTTGTGTTAATGTACTTTTAAACCAAATTAGTTATGGAAAAAAACCAATTGTTATTACGGACATATTTTAAATCATGTCCGGTCAAAATCTTTGGAATTGCCAGATTTTTGTCTGTCTTTCTGTTGGTTGCAGGTTTTATTTTCTCAACAGAAGCATTCTCGCAGGCATCCTACAGTGATGATGCCGGCGGAGCATTAATCAGCAATTCTGTCTCTACACCGGTTGACATCCCGGATGATCCTCAGCAGATGAGAGTGTCAGGCGTGGTCACCAATGAACTCGGAGACCCTCTTGCAGGCGCAACGATCCAGGTTGAAGGGACCTCTACAGGTGCCATCTCAGATCTGGACGGTAAATTTGCCGTTGATGTGCCTGACAGAAATGCTGTACTGATAATTTCATTTATCGGCTATCAGACCCAGAAGATAGCGGTTGCCGGAAGAACTACAATCAATGTGAGCATGGTTCCGGCTGAATCTGTCCTTCAGGAAGTGGTGGTAACCGGTTACGGAACCCAGAAGAGAACATCTATCACCGGCTCTGTAAGTGTGGTTAAAGGTGAAGAAGTAGCAAAAGTTCCCGTTTCAAACATCAGTAACTCCATGTCAGGTAAAATGGCAGGGGTTCTGACCAGGGCTAATGGCGGCCAGCCTGGAGAAGATAATGCCGACATCCATATCAGGGGCGTTGCAACCACAGGTTCCAGCGCACCTCTGATTGTTGTTGACGGAGTCATTAGAAACAACATAAACCAGGTAGACCCCTCAACAATCGAATCAGTATCCATCCTTAAGGATGCATCAGCAGTGGCACCTTACGGTATGGGCGGTGCAAACGGTGTTATCCTGATTACAACCAAGAAAGGTACTGCAGGTCTTCCTACACTTAGCCTGAATACATATTACGGTTACCAGACTCCAACCTATTATCCCAGACTTCTGAATGCTGTTGATTACATGAAGCTGAGAAACGAGGCAGTTCTGAACGACAACCCGACTGCAGTAGTGCCTTTCGACCCGGAGAGAATAGCCAATTATGCCTCACTGCATGCACAGGATCCAGACCGCTACCCCGACAGCAATACCAAAGACCTGGTAAATATGTGGGCTCCCCTGCAGAAGCATGATATTCAGTTAAGCGGCGGATCTGAAAAAATGAGATATTTTGCCGGTCTTGGATTCTTCAGACAGGATGGCCTTTTTGACAAGGTTAATTATAACAGGTATAACCTCAATCTTAACCTTGAATCGAAGGTGACAAACACAACCACCTTTACTGTTAACTTCCTTGGCACAATTGAAAGAATCAATGACCTTGATATAGCTTCATCCGCAAACCAGCTTTTCAGGAACGGCTACAAGTTCATTCCGACTGAGGCAATCTATTTCTCAAACGGACTCTGGGGACAGTTTGCAGGGAACTCTCCTGTAGCAGTTCTTAACGGAGGTTATGAAAGAAGGGACATCAATACCCTTCTCAGCACTTTCATGGTTGAACAACAGCTTCCGTTCATTAAAGGCCTGAGTGTTAAGGGTTCCTTCAGCTACGACACAAGACTTTATTATCAGAAAGGCTGGCATACACCATTTTATTATTATGCCATAAACCTCAATACTACTCCTTATACTTTTACAAGGCAAATCTCCACACAGGAAGGCTCTGTCCCGGCATATACATACCTGCAGCAGCAGGATGAAAGGTCAAACAACTACACTTTCCAGGGATACTTAAATTATGCCAGAACCTTTGGCAAGAGTGAAGTGACCGGGCTCGTGGTTGCAGAGGCCAGGGCAAACGATTTTAATTATCTCTACGCCCGACGGAATAACTTCGCAATTCAGATAGATGAAATGAGCCTTGGAAGCTCAAGCAAGAATGATTACGACAATGCAGGCTCGTCATCAAGGGGAACCCAGATCGGATACGTTTACAGGTTCGGATATGTGTACAATAACAGGTATATGGTTGAAGCATCCGGTCGTTATGATGGTCACTATTACTTCGCTCCCGGCAAGAGATGGGGTTATTTCCCGGCCTTCTCGATTGGATGGAGAATATCAGAAGAGAGCTTTATGCAGAATCTCAGCTGGATCGACAACCTGAAACTGAGGGCATCCTGGGGTAAATCAGGAAACCTTGCAGGTTCGGCATACCAGTACCTGAGCGGTTATACACTAGCCGGCAACGGTTATGCATTCGGAACCGGTACAATGGTGCAGGAAGCCTATGTGACCAGGGAAAACAACCCCAATATTACATGGGAGGTATCACAAAAAACCAACGTAGGTTTTGAATCTTCATTATGGAAAGGCCTTCTGACAGCTGAATTCGACTGGTTCTATGAAAGAAGAAGCGGAATGCTTCTTGAGCCTGCTGTAACCGTTCCTTATGAATACGGGCTAAGCCTTGCCCAGGAAAATGCCGGTGAAATGGATAATTTCGGATTTGAAGTGACCCTTGGCTCAAGACATGACTTCCAGAACGGTCTTTCACTTTCCGTAAACGGTAACCTGAGTATAGCCAAAAACAAAATGGTTGAGATATTCGAAACTGCCGCCACCTACAATAATCCTAACAGGAGAAGAACAGGAAGAGCTTATAACACCAACTTCGGGTATAAGACCGATGGTTTGTTCTCAACCTCAGATGACAAGAACAGTGACGGCATTATCAACAGCCTTGACGGATACAATATCACCCAGTGGGGTGTTCTTCACCCGGGAGATATAAGGTATGT
>JABUEV010000074.1 GCA_013314865.1 Bacteroidales bacterium
ATTAATCTGATTGTAAATCAGATGAAAAAATCATATGTTACCTGGAACAGAGGTCAGGTAAGTGATGATGTCATAATAGGAGATCTGAAACTGCTTTCAGGCGGTAAGCTCAAGGTGCCTGAAAATCTCAAAATACTTGAGGTAAAAGATATTATTGTACAACAGGCTAACAAAAAGAAACCACAGCAGGCCAAGTCTCACAGCAAACAGCAGAACAAACAGCACAACAAGAAAAAAGGACATAATCGTCACTAATGGGCACCTTCATTGTTCAGGGAGGCAGATCTCTTAAGGGAACAATAATCCCGCAGGGAGCTAAAAATGAAGCTCTTCAGGTTATCTGCGCATCACTGCTCACTCCGGATAAAGTTATCATTCAAAACATCCCGGACATTGCTGATGTAAACAATCTGATTGATCTCTTGTCATGCATGGGAGTAAGTGTCACCAGGGGGACTGACAATTCAGTAACCTTCCAGGCTTCGGACATTGACCCCGATTATATGTCCCACTCAGATTTCAGAGCAAAAAGCATGAGTCTGAGAGGCTCAATTATGATAGCAGGACCTTTGCTGGCGCGCTTTGGCAGAGCGCTAATACCAAAACCAGGAGGAGATAAGATAGGCAGGAGAAGGGTTGACACTCATTTTAACGGTTTCCGGAAACTTGGCGCCCGTCTTGAATATGATATTTCAGATTCCTTTTTCACACTTGAAGCCGAATCATTGAAAGGAGCCTACATTCACCTGGAGGAGGCATCCGTAACCGGTACTGCAAACATTATAATGGCATCTGTTCTTGCAGAAGGCAAAACTACCATTTACAATGCCGCATGCGAACCATACATCCAGCAGTTGTGCAGAATGCTAGTATCGATGGGTGCTAAAATTGAGGGAATTGGTTCCAACCTGTTATATATAGATGGAGTATCCCGGCTCCACGGATGCATTCACACAATACTGCCAGATATGATTGAGATAGGTTCATTTATAGGCCTGGCAGCAATGACGGAATCTGAAATCACAATAAAAAACGTCTCATACCAGAACCTCGGGATAATCCCCGATTCTTTCAGAAGACTTGGAATATACCTGGAAAAAAGGGACGATGACATCTATATTCCAAGGCAGGAGCATTATGAAATTGAAACATTTATTGACGGTTCGATAATGACCATCGCCGATGCAATATGGCCAGGGCTTACACCCGACCTTTTAAGTGTTTTTCTTGTGACAGCCACACAGGCGAAGGGTGCTGTACTGATACATCAAAAAATGTTTGAAAGCCGTCTCTTTTTTGTCGATAAACTCATTGATATGGGAGCACAGATAATTCTGTGCGACCCCCATCGGGCAACAGTGATCGGCCTTGACAAAAAATTCAGACTCAGGGGTACCACAATGTCATCCCCCGATATACGCGCCGGTGTCGCCCTGCTGATCGCTGCATTGTCAGCAGAAGGTAAAAGCGTGATTCATAATATCGAACAGATTGACAGGGGCTATGAGAAAATAGACCTGAGACTTAATGCATTGGGAGCTGAAATCAGGAGAATCTGAAAAGAATCTTCATCAGTCTTCCGATATCTGCTGACAGAAGGCCAATATTGTATCCCATGATGATAAATATACTGTCACTGATATCTAGTATTAACAGTTTTATATCACTGTCAATTTGTCAAACCGCAAGAAATGGCAGATTATTTGATAGCAAAAGGAAAAAATTAAAAATTGATCTGAAATGGTTAAGAAGAAACTAACTGATAATGTGAAAGATAAACAAGCCACAAAAATTACTGAAGAGAACAAAGAAGGTCAGGAAAAGCCGACAGAGCAGAAAGATGCAGTGGAAACAGCAGGAGTCCAGGCGCCTGAAACGGGCGAAAAGCAGTCTGAGGCAAAGAGTGATTCCGGCCAAACAGTCACTGCAGAAAAGAGTCCGGAGGAAAAAATGGCAGAAATGCAGGACAGATACCTCCGTCTGTCGGCTGAATTTGACAACTACCGCAAAAGGACTCTAAGAGAAAAGATTGAAACTACCAAATATGCCTCACAGGATCTTATTCTGAAAATCCTTCCCATCATGGATGATTTTGAAAGAGCATTGAAACATATTGATTCATCAGAAGGGTGTGAGGGTATCAGGGAAGGAATAAACCTGATATATTCGAAATTCAGTGATTTCCTTAAACAGGAAGGTGTCAGGGAAATTGAGTCGCTGAACTGTGAGTTCAACGTGGATCTGCATGATGCAGTGGCTAAAGTGCAGGTTGATGATGAAGGAAAGAAGGGCAGGATTGTAGATGTGGTTCAGAAGGGCTATTTTCTTCAGGATAAGGTAATACGGCACTCAAAGGTAGTTGTCGGCGAATAATTAATGGAGAATTAACAAAAAATATAAAAAGCAGGGATGGGAAAGAGAGATTATTACGAGGTTCTGGGTGTTTCCCGCGGAGCCACCAAGGAAGAGATAAAAAAGGCTTACAGGAAACAGGCTCTGAAATATCATCCCGACAAGAATCCAGGTGATAAAAAAGCAGAAGAACTGTTCAAGGAAGCTGCCGAAGCATACGAGGTTCTCAGCAATGATGAAAAGCGGGCACGATATGATCAGTTTGGCCACGACGGAGTGAAGGGAATGGGCAATGGCTTCGGCGGAGGAGGCATGACGATGGAAGATATCTTTTCATCTTTTGGAGATATCTTCGGGGATGCATTCGGCAGTTTTGCAGGATTCGGCAGTTCGCGCAGAAGCAGCAGCCGGAGGGTTAACAAGGGAACAAACCTGAGAGTAAAGGTAAAACTAACCCTCCAGGAAATCGCTAATGGAGTCGAAAAGAAAATAAAGGTAAAGAAATATGACGCCTGCCCTTCATGCGGCGGAACCGGTGCGGCCGATTCAAGCAGTGTTGCAACATGCCAGACATGCAGGGGGTCGGGACATGTTACAAGAGTCACAAACACTATTCTCGGACAGATGCAGACAACAACCGTCTGTCCTTCGTGCGGAGGCGAGGGCAAAACTATTACAAGAAAATGTCCCTCCTGCTACGGCGAGGGTATAGTTCAAAAAGATGAAATCATTAAAATAGATATACCGGCCGGTGTCGGCAAAGGAATGCAGATGACCATCAGCGGCAAAGGTAATGCAGCCAGGCGCGGTGGCGTAAATGGTGACCTGCTTGTTGTAATAGACGAGGAGGAACACCCTGAGCTCATAAGGGAAGGACACGACCTTATCTATAACCTCTTCATAAGTGTCCCTGACGCTATTCTTGGCACTCATGTCGAAATACCGACAGTCGACAATAATGTAAAAATCAGAATAGAACCCGGAACACAGCCCGGCAAAATCCTTCGCCTCAGAGGTAAAGGCCTGCCCGATGTGAACGGATACGGGCGCGGCGACCTCCTGGTAAATGTAAATGTATGGATACCCAAAACCCTTACAAGGGAAGAAGCCCGCTACGTCGAACGACTTAAGGATATGTCATCTTTCGTACCCCGTCCCGATAAGGACGACAAGGGATTTTTCGAAAGAATGAGAGGCTATTTTCAATAGGATCCCTTAGTATTTCTTTTCAGGTTAAAATATTTAATATCTTTACCCTTCATTTATTAAATCTGTCAGCCTGAATGGAACTTTTTGAAGCAAAAGATGTAACCAAGAGCTTTGGATCTGTGGTTGCTCTTGACAAAGTAAGCATTTCTGTACCCAAACAAAGCATTTACGGCCTTCTCGGACCAAACGGTGCAGGTAAAACAACCCTCATCCGGATAATTAACCAGATAACCGGACCTGACTCAGGAGAACTCTTTCTCAACGGGAGAAAACTAAAACCGGACGATGTTGCCTCTATAGGATACCTGCCTGAAGAAAGAGGCCTTTACAAAAAAATGAAGGTGGGAGAACAGGCTCTCTATTTCGCGCAGTTGAAAGGTCTATCTCATGCCGAGGCAATGAAAAGACTTAAATACTGGTTCAAAAAACTTGATATAACCGACTGGTGGGGGAAAAAAGTCGAAGAACTTTCAAAAGGAATGCAGCAGAAAGTGCAGTTCGCAATTACTGTTCTCCATGAACCCGACTTGCTGATATTCGACGAACCATTTACAGGCTTTGACCCCGTAAACGCCAATATCATTAAAAATGAAATATTGTTCCTCAGGGAAAGAGGAGCCACAATTATATTCTCAACTCACAATATGGGGTCTGTTGAAGAATTGTGCGACAACATTACTCTTATAAATAAATCAAAAACTATCCTGGAGGGCAAGGTCGGAGAAATCAGACGACAATGGGCAGGCAACGAGTATGACATTGTTTTTGAAGGCAATACGGAATTCAATGAAAATGGTTACTTCAAAATTATGAACCGACAGACTGAAAACAATAAAACTTCGGTAAGGATAAAGACCCTGTCTGAAATGAATACGAATGAAATACTTCTAGCCGCCGTTAAGGCAGGAAAGGTAATCTCATTCAACCCTGCCCTGCCGTCGATGAATGAAATATTTATCAGAGTGGTTGAGGCTCAAAATTAATTCACTCCCTGAAATAAAATCTTAACTATGAACAAAATACCTGTAATCATCAAGAGGGAATACCTCACAAGGGTCAGAAAAAAATCATTCATAATAATGACAATACTGGCTCCACTGCTGTTTGCCGCTATTATCATTCTTCCTACTCTGTTTATGATGAACGGTACTGAAGATTACAAGAAAATCGCAGTAGTGGAAGACCGTACCGATATCTTCAAAGGAGTGATTAAAAATACAAAAAGCGCAGAGTTCATTTATCTTGAGGATGAAAATATCGAGGAACTGAAAAAGACATTTGAACAGAAAGGATATTACGGCATACTTTATATCTCGCCGGAAATAGTCAATGTCCCGAATGCCGTTCAGCTCATTTCAAGGAAACAGCCTCCCATTGGGATTCTGGATCATATCGAAACATCGCTTGAAAAAGAGATAGAAAGACAAAAACTGATGAATTACAATATTGAAAACCTGGATGAGATAATGAAAAATGTCACCACCAGGGTTTCAATACAGACAATTAAAATTGATGACTCAGGGAAAGTTAAGGAAACAAGTACAGGCATTGCAATGGCACTTGCATATATTGGAGGTTTTCTGATGTATATGCTTGTATTTATTTTCGGCGCCCAGGTTATGAGAGGTGTAATTGAAGAAAAAACTAACAGGGTGGTTGAAGTAATAATATCATCAGTAAAACCTGCCCAGCTAATGATGGGAAAGATTATCGGCATTGCCCTTGTAGGTCTTACACAGTTCCTTATATGGGTTGTTCTTACTGTCGGGATTGCAGGAGTTATAAGATCTGCTGTTTTCAAGAAATCTGATGCCACCGAAATGGTTCAGAATGTTTCAAAGAACGTGATGAGTCAGGACCAGCAGCTGCAGATACCGGGGCAGTCACAGCCGGAAATTGATCCGGCCATGGCCGAATTTACAAAGCTGTTTAACTCAGCTATGAACCAGCCGTGGTTGCTTATAATATTTTCTTTCATTTTTTATTTCATTACCGGATATTTGCTCTATGCCTCCATTTTTGCAGCCATCGGATCAGCTGTGGATAATGAGACTGAAACACAGCAGTTTATGCTTCCCATAACAATACCGATAATACTTGCCCTGATGGTTGCAATGGGTACGATGCAGAATCCTGAAAGCCCTCTTGCTTTCTGGTTTTCATTAATCCCGTTGACATCTCCCATCGTAATGATGGCCCGCATCCCCTTCGGAGTGCCTGCCTGGCAGCTTATTTTATCGATGATTCTTATGCTGGTTACCTTCATCGCTTTTGTCTGGATGGCAGCAAAAATCTACAGGACCGGAATTCTGATGTACGGAAAGAAAACATCATGGAAGGAAATGTGGAAATGGCTTAGATATCAGGGATAGGACACAAGACTGTCCCGACGCTTATGGTCGGGCTTGCCCTGACAAACGCAGTTTCGTCAGCGGATCTTCGCTTCGACAAGACTGCATGACTGCAAAACCGCAAGACCACAAGACTAAATAATATGTCCAAAATACTCGTAATAGACGACGAACGTGCAATCAGGAACACTCTGAAGGAGGTCCTGGAATATGAAAAGCATGAGGTCGACCTTGCCGAGGACGGCCCTTCAGGACTGGAGTTGTTTAACTCCAACACTTATGACATTGTGCTTTGCGATATTAAAATGGCAAAAATGGACGGAATAGAGGTTCTGCAGAAGATTCAGGAAATCTCATCTGACACCCCTGTAATAATGATATCCGGACATGGGAATATTGATACAGCTGTTGAAGCTATTAAAAAGGGAGCCTATGACTTCCTGGAAAAGCCTCTTGACCTGAACCGCCTGCTGATAACCATTCGCAATGCAACCGACAAGTCATCACTGATAACACAGACTCAGGTCCTTAAAACCAAGGTCAGCAAAATGTATGAGATTGTGGGAGAATCAGAAGCCATAAAAAAGGTCAAGGAGATGATTGACAGGGTTGCTCCTACAGAAGCCAGGGTTTTGATCACAGGAGCTAACGGAACAGGCAAAGAACTTGTCGCTCATCAGATTCATGAAAAAAGCCCAAGAGCTAAAGGCCCTTTTGTGGAAGTCAATTGTGCAGCCATCCCATCCGAACTTATTGAAAGTGAGCTTTTCGGACATGAAAAAGGATCATTTACCTCAGCTATCAAACAGAGAATAGGGAAGTTTGAACAAGCCAACGGAGGAACCCTCTTCCTCGATGAAATAGGAGATATGAGTCTTTCAGCCCAGTCAAAGGTTCTCAGGGCACTCCAGGAAAATAAAATCACCCGCGTGGGATCCGACAAGGATATTCACGTTAATGTAAGAGTCATCGCAGCCACAAATAAAAACATCCGGCAGGAGATAGAAAACAAGACCTTCAGGGAAGACCTTTATCACAGGCTCAGCGTTATCCTTATTCACGTTCCGACCTTAAATGAACGAACTGAAGATATCCCTCTTCTTGCTGACCATTTCAATACATTGATATGCGGAGAATATGGAATGAGCAAAAAGAAGATCACCAGGGACGCCATTGAGGAACTGAAAAAAATTGAATGGACAGGAAATATACGCGAGTTCAGAAACGTGCTCGAACGACTGATCATACTATGCAAAGATGAAATAACCGGTAAGGACGTTCTGGCATATGCACGCCCTGTTTCAGGGTCAGGAATTCTGTAAAAGCCTGAACTTACTTACACTTCTTACCTGAGTAAAAACAGCTTTTAAGCCTCTCTCCTATGCACAGGATTGAAAAGGATTCACTCGGAGAAAAACAAATACCAGCAGACGCACTCTATGGCATCCACTCTGCAAGGGCCAGGAGTAATTTCCCGGATGCAACTCCTTTTCCTGCCGAGTGGTACAGGGCAGTAGGCACTGTCAAACTCGCCTGTTACAATACCTACCGGAAATTCCGTGACGCAGCTTCAGTTAAATATGGGAAGAATCTGAAACTTACGGTTATCAGAGATGAAATTCTGAATGCCCTGATCGCTGCCGCCAGAGAGGTTTCGGAGGGAAGATATTTTGAACATTTCATTGTACCTGCTGTTCAGGGCGGAGCAGGAACAAGTATTAACATGAATATCAATGAAATAATCACCAACGCAGCACTTCTTAAAACCGGGAATAAGTGTGGCGAGTACACTTATATTGATCCCGTAGAACATGCAAATATTTACCAGTCAACCAATGACGTGATTCCCACAGCCCTCACCGTTGCATCAATGACTCTGCTTTCTGAACTTGAATCAGGAGTAAATGATCTGAGGATGAAAATTGAAAATATTGAAAGGGAATCGTCTGAAAGACTGAGACCGGGATACACCCAGATGCAGGAAGCAGTTCCATCGTCCTTCGGTATATTATTCAGCACGTACAGCGACGCGCTATCCCGCGACTGGTGGAGAATATCAAAGTGTTTTGAAAGACTGAAGCCGGTTAACCTCGGGGGCGGGGCAATCGGCACAGGAATGGCGATACCCAGATTCTTTATAATGAACGTAATAAATGAATTAAGGAATCTGACCGGTCTGCCGATAGCCCAGAGTGAGAATCTGGCAGATGCTACTTCAAACCTTGATAAATGGGTTGAGGTTCATGCCACCCTTAAGGCACTGGCAGTAAACCTGGAGAAAATGACATCTGATATAAGACTTCTTGCATCAGATATCGCCGGTGCAAAAACCATAATGATCCCTGAAAAACAGGTAGGCAGTTCAATAATGCCAGGGAAAATAAATCCTGTAATCACTGAATTCATTATCTCGGCTTCACATAAAATATATGCAAATGATCTGCTAATCTGTTCACTTTGCGGACAGGGATGCCTCGAACTGAATGCATACCTTCCCTTAATTGGGTTTGCAGTCATTGAAAGCATTAAACTGCTTATAGCTTCATGCCGGACATGCAATGATAATCTAATAAGCGGTCTCGTAATTAATGAAAATGCCGGCTATAAAATGTTAATCCACAGTCCTTCAATAACCACAGCATTGGTCCCGCACATCGGCTATAACAAGGCATCTGAACTTGCAAACTATATGAAGAAAAACAAATCGGACATTTTCGAAGCTAACAAAAGCCTTGAAATTATGGATGAAGATAAATTGAAGCAAATTCTGAAACCAGGAAACCTGCTGAAATCAGGATTCTCACTTGAAGACCTGATGTAGAGATACCTGGCAGGAAATGCAAAGCGGCGGGCGGAAGGCTGTAGGCAGTTGGCAGTAGGCGGCAGGCAGGAGGCGGAAGGA
>JABUEV010000075.1 GCA_013314865.1 Bacteroidales bacterium
ATCCTGTAATTCATTCCATCCGGCAGAACCAGCTTGCCTTCAGAATCGGTGCTCATTCGGTTAATCAGGGCGTCAGCATTGATATAATCATAATCGTAGCCTGAAGGAGGAGAGGGAATTAAACCTGCACCCCAGATCGGCATGGTTGAAGGAGCTCCTTCATCAAGAAGGTAAGCCAGATCTGCTACAAACTTTCCTCTCTGAAGCATGAATGAATTTCTGGCAAGGAAGGTCATAAATGGCTTTGCCAGTTCAGACCATGTAATATTTCGGTTAATGTGTGTGCCAACCATAGTATTCCCTGGCTTTGTGTCAAGAGGCTGGTGAGCAGAGGTATGAAATACGATCTGGTTGATACCCTGAGTGAACCAGTAATCAGCTATTTTTTTAAGAGTATAAGGAGACTCATAGCCTCCGCCGGTAAATGACTCAGCTGCTATAATTTTCTTGCCGTATACATGTGCGGCAGATGCAGCGCCTCTTACATCCTGATAGTACATTAATTCCGGGTGCAGAGCCCGGTACCAGAATTCTCCCATAGGGATGTCAACATATTTTTTACAAAGGAGAGCATCTTCAAGAATTTCAAGTGACACTCCGGAAGCCTCGCCGTATGTCTTAATACCCTGACTGTTAAGGTACTCTGTTATTGCGCCATAATGATTCTCCGCAAACATATCTGCCAGAGTGCGTCTGAAATCCCACAATACCCTGTCACTGGTATCGCTGTTTCCCATTACATAGCCTGCCAGACAGGGCAGGAAAGGTTTTAGATCATAACCTCTTCTCAAGTTGAATTCATCCAGCATTTTATCGGTCCAGTTCTGCATTCCGGCCTCCCAGCTGTCGAGCATTACATACCGGAGGCTCTTGCCGTAGAGTTGCCCCAGCGTGCTGGCAAACGGGGTCATATAGTTCTTTATATATTCCAGGGTGTGCTCTTTGCTCAGCTTGTCGACCTCATATCCCGATCCGGAAGGTACTGCGGGCCTGTTTCTTCCGCCTGTAAGAGACCAGCCGAACCTCATAATTGTCCAACTGCCCGGCGGCACTTTCCACTCAACCGACCCGTCAGGTTTCATAAACTCTGTCAGATCAACTACACCTGAAGGATCTATTGATGAAGATGTAGGAACATCAGGAGAGGAAACAGGCTCGTAACTGAAAAGGTGAAAAAAGCCTGCTTTGTCTTCCCACCGGTGGATTTTTGCGCAGGAGTGAAGTTTTAATTCAGAGAGAGTATACACAGAGTCAGGCGGAGGAATTATTTCAGCCATCACATCTGCAGGTCTCATAGGTGAACCTGTAAATTCAAGCCTGAAGAATTTTGCTTTTGTTTCAGGGAAAGTAATTGTCTGTACTTTACCGGCACGGTAAAGCTGTGGTCCGGGCAGAACTGCCACAGTTATTAATTCCTCAGGATTATTGCCGGCTTTCAACATACCGGGCGGTATGCCGTTTCGGCCGGCTATGGTCAGTGATCTTGCCGTAAAGGGCTCTTTCCATGAAAACTGTACCCATACTTCCCTTTTATTTTTTCCTGCTCTGATGGATGTTGAAGAATTAAAGTCGTCATCAATGAGGTTGGTGATGTCAATATTGCCACCGCTGGTTGATACAACCGGTTGTTCGTTGACGGACAATTCATCAGAAGGGGTAGTGAAGGCAAGCACGACACAGTCTTTGTAAAAGCCTTTCTCATCGGGATCAGGTTTGGCAGTGCGTGACATGTTTCTGAAAGGACCTTCGTTTGAAGGAGGAAGGGGAAGTTTGCCTCTGAAGTTTTGGGGTCCTTTTATTTTAAGTTCACTCCAGACGATCTTTTTCATTGCCTGTTCCGGTTTGACCCATGGTCCTCCCGTAAGGCTCCATCCCGGGGAACTGAAAACAGCCATTTCAAGATTGAGCCTTTCGGCTTCTGAAGCAGCATGCCTCACGGCCTCATACCATTCTTCTGATCCGAAGCAGATTTTTTTTTCAACCGACTGACCCTGTCCGGCAGCAACGTCTGCAAGATGCATTCCACCGATACCTGACCTTTTCATCCATTCAAGATCGAGAGTGATGCCCTCCTTCGTCACATTACAATTGGTCCAGTGCCACCATGTCCTTGGAAGCGCTTCATCAGGGGGATTTCGGAAACCATGTTCCAGAGAAAAATCGTTGTTTTGACCTTTGACTGGACTGTACAGCAGAACATAAAAAAAGACTAATGTTATAAAAGCAGGGCCTTTACTTGGAAATGATTTCATTTTAAAATTATGCTGTGGTAAGTTATTATCAGAGTTATTCATTTTCTTTTCAGGTCACAACCACAGGCCGGGTTAAAGGTAAAAATCATTTTTATTCAGGCAATTCCGTAAGACGGATATTATTCCACCTCACTTTTATTCCTCCTCCGCTGTGAATCTGAAGCATTATAAGTCCTTTTCCTTTCCCGATAAGTTCATCTGTCATTATTTCACCATTAAGCCAGGTTTTTACATTATCTCCGCTGACCCTTATTTTCATGTTGTTCCATTCATTCATTTTCAGGATATTTTCCTTTTCGTCAGGTATTTCGGCAATCCATCCCTGCCCGTATGATTCATAAATGCCGCCAGTAAGGAGTATTTAAATCCGGTAATTGTATATTTCAAGGAATTTTCCTTTAAAAATACTAATATGAATATTTTTCACAAACCCGGTCTTAAAATTAAAAGCAAAAATGCATTTTTTAATCTTCTGTATACATTAAAATCGCCCGATCAGAACTGTTTAATAAACTGTCAGATTGTTAATTTCTTAACAATAGGATGTGTTGTAAATGATCCAGATGCGATAAAGTATTTCTGTCGGGCAGCGTAAACAAAATAAAGGAAATTGTCTAATTTTGCAACTCTATTTTAGAATTTATGGCCAGGAAACAGGATATAGTATATTCAAGAGTTGTACTGGAATTTACAGCTGCTGCGAATGAATTCTGCAAATATGCAGAAAGAGCATCTGAAATCAGCGGCGGTGAGTTGCTGAGAATTCTTCAGCGTCTGCTTCCGTTTTTATATATAAAAGCATCACTTCTTCCGTCGCTTGAACCTTTTTTTGAAGACAGCAACGCCAAAGCAGTTAAGGAGTCCGACTGGGCGGCAGTCAGGGATGTACTTAAAGAGAGATTCGGATCAGCCGATGCATATCTGGAGGCATATGACCCTAAAATAAAGGAAGCTGATGGCCCTGTTGTCGGGAGTATTGCGGAAGACATGGCTGACATCTATCAGGATCTGAAGAATTTTCTCATCAACTATCGCACAGGAACTAATGAAGTAATGAATGATGCCATCTGGGAGTGCAAACTGAATTTTGAAAATTACTGGGGACAGCGACTGACAGATTCCCTGAGGGCAATACACCGCTTTGTTTATTCAGGCGAAGAGATAAACAAAATTGCACCTTCCGAAGGAAATTTAGAAAAAATGGATACGTCAGACTGGATTATTACCAGACGGCAGAAAGATTTCAGAAAAAATGGAAAACAATAAACAATATCTTTCCAAAATTTCAACCGAGGAGCTGAATGAATATCACATTTCCTCTTTTAACGGGGAGATAGTACTTTTAGATAGTCTGAAATCATTTAATATTCATTTTCCCAGGCTGTACGGGAAAAAATTACTGGGATTTGACACCGAAACGAAACCTTCATTCAGAAAAGGGAGAAGAAACAGGGTATCCCTGATCCAGCTTGCCACCGATGATCTTGCAGTTCTGGTCAGGATAAATAAGATAGGAATACCTCACGAGTTGCTGGCAATTCTCTCCGATCCTGAGATTGCCAAAATAGGTGTGGCGGTTCATGACGACTTAAGGTTTTTCACGGGAACTGCAGGATTTTCGCCTTCAGGATTTGTTGATCTTCAGACATTTGTACGTAATTTCGGAATTGAAAGTTCCGGCCTGAAGAAACTGGCCGCCATAGTTCTTGGCTTCAGAATTTCCAAACATCAGCAGGTTACAGACTGGGAAGCAGAAGAACTTTCTGATGCCCAGAAAATTTATGCTGCAACTGATGCATGGGTTTGCCTTCAGATTTACAGAAAGCTTATTGCCGGCTGATTCTTAACTAATTCAAATACCTGAAAAGCAGAATTAATTGGAAAGAGCAAAAATAATCCTGAAATCAGGAAAAGATCAATCGGTTCGCCGCTTTCATCCCTGGATTTTCTCAGGAGCCGTAAAAAAAATTATTGGCAATCCTGCTGAAGGCGATATTGTTGAAGTGTTCGACAATAAAGAAACATTTCTTGCCTCCGGGCATTACCAGCCTTCATCAATTGCCGTAAGAATATTGTCATTTGAACGCGTGGAAATTGACAGAAGTTTCCTTAAAAGAAAAATTGAAGAGGCTCTTAAATTACGACAATCAATCGGACTGGTTGATAACGCATCCACCGAAATATTCAGATTGATTAATGCAGAAGGTGATTCTCTTCCCGGCCTTATCGCAGACTATTACAAGGGTGTTGTGGTATTGCAGATTCATTCTGCCGGAATGTTCAGGTTAAGGCAGGAAATTTCCGAAATTATTTTGGAAACTCTTGGCGGAAGGGCAATAGCCGTATTTGACAAAAGTGAGTCAACCATTCCTTTTATGTCTGGAATTAAAGCTGTGAACGGCTTTATTTCAGGCTTTTCTGAACCTTTAATTTGCTCTGAAAATGGATTCAGATTTAAAATCGACTGGGAATCAGGACAGAAGACAGGTTTTTATATTGATCAAAGGGAAAACAGGAGACTGCTGCAGGATTTCACTGAAAACAGGTGTGTCCTTAACATGTTCGGATATACCGGAGGATTTTCGGTTTATGCGATGAAAAATGCTGAGCTTGTCCATACTGTTGACAGCTCTCAGACAGCTATTGAAACTGCGTGCGAAAATATTCGTCTTAACTACGGAGATGATAAACGCCATACTGCATTTACGGCCGACGCGTTTGAATTTCTTGCAGATATCAAAAACAAGTATGACCTTATTATCCTTGACCCACCGGCATTTGCCAAACATACGGGCTCACTTCCGAATGCTCTTCAGGGATATAAAAGGTTAAATATGAAAGCAATCGAACAAATCAGGCCGGGCGGCATTATATTTACATTTTCATGCTCACAGGTTGTATCAAGGGAAAACTTCCGGAAATCTGTCTTCGCTGCAGCTGCAAATACAGGAAGGAAAGTTAGGATTCTTCACCAGCTGAGTCAGCCGCCCGATCACCCTGTGAATATTTATCATCCTGAAGGAGAATATCTTAAAGGCCTGGTGTTACATGTAGAATAAGTAAGATGGAGACAAACCGTAACATTGAATTTGTTGCCCGCAAACTGGGTTTGCATTACTGGCAGGTAGAAAATACTATAAGACTTCTGGATGACAGTGCTACAATTCCTTTCATAAGCCGTTACAGGAAAGAGATGACCGGAAGCCTTGATGAGGTACAGCTTCTGCATATAAAAGAAGAATATGAAAGGGTAAAGGAGCTCGAAAAACGTCGTGAAAGCATAATAAGATCGATAGAAGAGCAGGGAAAGATGACTCCTGAGTTGAATGCAAAGCTCACTGAGGCACTTACCCTTTCAGAGCTTGAAGATCTGTACCTTCCATACCGTCCGAAACGAAGAACACGTGCCACAATAGCAAGGGAAAAAGGCCTGGAACCTCTTGCTGAGATCATCTTAAACCAGAAAGAGACCGATCCTGAAAAGAGAGCATTAGCTTTTATCAATGATAAAGTACAGGATGTGACCGAAGCTCTGTCAGGCGCTTGTGATATAATTGCAGAACAGGTGAGTGAAGATGAAAAAGCAAGAAGATCGCTTAGAAATCTTTTTTCACGGGAGGCAGTGATACATTCCAGGATTATTAAAGGAAAGGAGACAGAAGGCATTAAATACAGTGATTATTTTGACTGGTCCGAGCCTCTGAGAAAGTGCCCGTCACACCGTTTTCTTGCAATGAGGAGAGGTGAGGAGGAGGGATTTCTGAGGCTTTCAATCCTGCCCGACGAATCAAAAGCCATGGAAATACTTGAATCATTGTTTGTTAAGGGACGAAACCGTTCTTCAATTCTTGTTCAGGAAGCAGTTGCAGACAGCTGGAAAAGACTGCTCGGACCCTCTCTTGAAACAGAATTCAGAAACCTTGCAAAAGAGAAAGCCGATGATGAGGCTATAGCTGTCTTTACTCAAAACCTGAGGCAGCTGCTTTTAGCTCCCCCTCTTGGAGAAAAGAATGTGCTTGCAATAGACCCGGGCTACAGAACGGGATGTAAGGTAGTATGCCTTGACCGGCAGGGAAACCTGCTTCACAATGAAACTATTTATCCGCATCCGCCACAAAATGAAACAGCCAAGTCTGTAAGAAAAATTGTGTCTCTTGTCGATGCATACAAGATTGAAGCTATAGCCATTGGGAACGGAACTGCAAGCCGCGAAACAGAGGATCTTGTTAAATGGATAAAATTTGACAGGGAGGTCAAAGTATACGTAGTCAGCGAAGCAGGAGCCTCAGTCTATTCAGCTTCACAAACTGCACGGGAAGAGTTTCCTGAGTATGATGTTACTGTCAGAGGCGCGGTATCTATTGGCAGAAGACTTATGGATCCTCTTGCTGAACTGGTGAAGATAGATCCAAAATCTATAGGAGTTGGACAATATCAGCATGATGTAAACCAGCAAAAGCTTAAAAATGCACTGGATGATACAGTCATAAGCTGTGTAAATGCTGTTGGCGTGGAATTAAACACTGCAAGCAGACACCTTTTGACATATGTCTCAGGCCTTGGCCCTCAGCTTGCTGCAAACATAATTGAATACAGAACACAAAACGGCCCCTTCAGATCAAGATCCGAACTTCTTAAGTTGAAGAGAATGGGATCAAAAGCTTTTGAACAGTGTGCCGGATTCCTTAGAATAAGAAATGCAGAAAATCCCCTCGATTCAAGCGCAGTACACCCCGAAAGCTATCATATCGTCGAGAAAATGGCAAAAGATATCGGCTGTGACATAAGAGAGCTAATTGCTGACGAAAACAAACGTAAGGAAATAAAACTTGAAAATTACGTGACTCCATCGGCAGGCATTCCGACACTGACAGATATAATGCAGGAACTTGCCAGGCCCGGACGTGATCCAAGATCAAGTATTTCTGAGTTCAGTTTTGCGGATGTCCATTCCATTGAAGACCTGAAACCTGGTATGATCGTTCCGGGAATTGTAACAAATGTTACAAAATTTGGAGCCTTTGTTGACATCGGAGTGAAACAGGATGGCCTTGTGCATATTTCAAATATGACCAGCGGCTATGTAAAAGATCCGTCATCCGTGGTGAAACTTCACCAGCAGGTCATGGTCAAAATACTGGCTGTTGACATGGACAGAAGAAGAATACAGCTCTCCATGAAAGGATTAAATGAAAGCAAAAAATGACCTTCTGGCAATGTGAATAAAGACAAGAGAAATTTATTTATAATCAATAAAATATCTGCTTATGAAAAGTATAAGACTCCTTTTAACGATTTTTTTGCTGGCGTCAGTTAGCGCTTGCAGCAGCAATAAAAAACCCAAACCGCCGGTTGCTGATAAGATCCCGTTTGAGGTTTTTGATAAACGAATCGACAATTATTACTGGATGAGGTTAAGTGATGAACAAAAGGCAGCTTCTGAGCCTGATGAACAAACTAAAAAAGTCCTTGCCTACCTTAACAGTGAAAATGAGTATACAAATGCCGTAATGAAACATACCGAACCTCTTCAGAAAAAGATTTTCGATGAGATAGTCGGCAGGATTAAAAAGGAGGATGAATCGGTACCTTACCTTGACAACGGCTACTATTATTACACAAGGTATCTGGAGGGAAGCGAATACCCCGTATACCTGAGAAGGAAGGAATCTCCCGGTGCAAAGGAGGAAATTCTGCTGGATGTAAATAAACTTGCTGAAGGTCAGGAATTTTGCTCTGTTGCACAGGTCAGTGTCAGCAGGGATAACAAGCTTCTTGCTTTTGGAATGGATACAGTCGGCAGAAGACGATATACTATATGGTTTGTTGACCTGGAGACTGGCAGTTTTCTTCCCGATAAAATAGACAACACAACAGGGCAGGCTGAATGGGCGGCAGACAATAAAACGGTTTTCTATGTGGGCAAGGATTTTGAAACACTTAGAGCTGACAGGGTATTGCGACATAAGCTTGGTGAAAATCCTGAAGGTGATGAAACGGTTTTCTTTGAGGATGACGAAACATTCAGCGTTGACCTTCAATTGACAAAAAGCAAAAAATATATTGTCATTCAGTCAAGACAAACACTCTCAACCGAGGCAAGACTAATAGATGTAAATCAACCCTACGGGAGTATAATTGTTTTTGAACCCCGGTCGAAAAACCACGAATATCACATAGACCATCTTGGCCGTGAATTCTTTATCAGAACAAATGCTGACGGAGCGTCAAACTTTAAATTAATGAAGACCGAAGAAGGCAGAACCGGCAAAGAGTACTGGAAAGATGTCATTCCTCACCGCAGTGATGTTCTGCTTGAAAATTTTGAACTCTTCCATGATTACCTTGTTGCATCAGAGCGCATCAAAGGTCTTCCTAACCTCAGAATAATAAGTCTGAAAGGAGCCGGGGAACACTATCTTGATTTTGGAGAAGAAACATATACAGCCTCAATAAATGTAAATCCCAATGCCGGCACAGAGATCCTTAGATATAGCTACACCTCTCTTACAACACCG
>JABUEV010000076.1 GCA_013314865.1 Bacteroidales bacterium
CTGATATTGCAGTCTGTGATGCCTGTCTGGCCGATATGAATTCTGATCCTGACAGGCTGGACTATCCGTTTGTAAACTGCACAAACTGCGGTCCAAGGTTTACAATAATTGACGGCCTTCCTTATGACCGGCCGATGACTGCAATGAAAGTCTTTGACATGTGCGAAAAATGTGCTTCGGAGTATAATGATGTTTTTGACAGAAGATTCCATGCACAGCCGGTTGCATGCAATTACTGCGGACCTCAGCTGTCTTACATTGAACCGGGATTGTCCATTGCAGGTACTGAACCTGTCTTGAACAAGATAGCTGAGAGAATCTCTTCCGGAAAGAGTGTTGCGGTCAAAGGAATGGGAGGGTATCATCTCATCTGTGATGCTTTCAACGATATGGCAGTCTCTGATCTTAGGCGGAGTAAAAACAGGGATGCAAAACCTTTTGCCGTAATGTTCCGGGATTTTAAGGAAATAAAAAAGTATTGCCACGTCAGCAGAGAAGAGGAAAAGGAACTGGTGTCATGGAGAAGACCTATTGTAATACTGAAGCAGAAACTTAGTCTTAGCCGGTGTGTGAACAACGGACTTGGAACTGTCGGAGCCATATTGCCTTATATGCCTTTTCACCATCTGTTATTCAAGAAATTAGATACACCTGCAATTGTCCTGACAAGCGGAAATATTTCGGACAATCCTCTTATTAAGGAAGATGAAGAGGCTTTTAAATATCTGATGCCTGTAGCCGGCGCTCTGGCTTCCTATAACAGGGAGATTTACAACAGAGCTGATGATTCTGTTGTCAGAATCATCGGAGGAAAATTGTCACTGATACGACGTTCAAGGGGGTATGTCCCGGAGCCTGTTGACCTTAAAGTCAATGCCGAGGGAATACTGGCCCTGGGTGCAGAACAGAAAAACTGTTTCTGTGCAGGCAAGAATAACCAGGCTCTCATGAGTCAGTACATTGGAGATCTGAAGCACGTAGCTGTTTTTGACTTTTATACAGAAGCTATTGAACGTTTCTGCAGGATTTTCAGGTTCAAACCTGAATACCTGGCCTGTGATCTCCATCCGGGTTACCTTTCCACAGTTCATGCATTAAGACTTAAGGAGAAACTGAAAATCCCTCTTGTTCAGGTTCAGCATCACCATGCACATATTGTCTCGTGTATGGCTGAATATGGACTGGATGAAAAAGTCATAGGAGTGAGCTTTGACGGAACCGGATACGGAACTGACGGAAATATATGGGGAAGCGAGTTTTTAATTGCAGATATATTGAATTTCAGAAGAGTAACCCATTTTGAATACATTCCAATGCCCGGAGGTGATAAAGCTGCAGATGAGCCATGGAGGATGGCGTATTCATACCTATACAAATATTTTGAAGGTGAAATGAATTTTCGCGAGATGCCAGCCTTCAGTCCTGTTGGTATAGAACAGATGGAAATAGTCGGGGAAATGATCAGGAAAGGAATAAATTGTCCTCTTACCTCAGGCGCCGGCAGACTATTTGATGCTGTGTCTGCATTGATTGGGCTCTGCTCTCATTCCTCGTTCGACTCCGAAGCCCCGATGAGACTGGAAACAGCAGTCATGGATGAAACAGATGACTTTTATCCATTTGAAATAAACGGAGTGATAAGGTTTAAAAAAACTCTTTCTGAAATACTCAGGGACCTGCAGAGTAATAATACCTCATTGATTTCGGCAAAATTTCACAACACTGTTGCCAGGGTAATTTTTACGGTATCGGAAATGATAAGAAAAAACGAATCAATAAGCAAAGTTGTTCTTTCAGGAGGTGTTTTTCAGAACAGGTATCTTCTTGAAAAAACAGAAAAACTTCTTACTGCGGGAGGATTTGAGGTATTTACAAATCATCAGGTTCCTGCAAATGATGGTGGAATTGCTCTTGGTCAGCTTGTTGTGGCATCAAAAAAATTCAGATGATATGTGTTTAAGCATGCCGGCCCGCATAGTTTCAATTGATGGTGACATAGCCCAAGTCTCCATCGGAGGTGCAATCTTTTCAGCAGGCCTTCAGATGGTTGAGAATGCAAAACCGGGTGACTATGTTCTTCTCCATGCCGGATTTGCTATTCAGATATTAAGCGAGGAAGAGGCAGATGAAACATTAAAAATCCTCAGGGAACTGGATGAATCTGAATAAAGGGCAGCCTTATGAAGTATATTGATGAATACCGCAATCCGGAAATAATAAAAAAACTGGCTGAAGCCATTAAAAAGATATCTTCAGCCAGCTATACCTTTATGGAGGTTTGCGGCGGTCATACGGCAGCAATACAGCGTTTCGGCATTCCGGCTCTCCTCCCTGAAAATATCAGACTGCTCTCAGGCCCGGGCTGTCCTGTCTGCGTGACATCAACCGATTTTATCGACAAAATAACTAAACTGTCACTTGAGCCAGGAACAATAATTGCTACTTTCGGAGACTTAATAAGGGTTCCGGGATCGGAATTATCACTTGACAAATGCAGATCTGAAGGAGCTGATATCAGAATAATCTTTTCTCCTCTTGAAGCTGTCAGCATTGCCTCAGTAAATCCTTCCAGAAAAGTCATTTTCCCTGGCATTGGATTTGAAACCACTGCACCTGGCACAGCGGTGGCAATAAAGAAGGCAAAAGAGAAAGGACTCAGGAATTTTAAGGTACTCAGTGCACATAAAATAATGCCGCCTGCAATGGAAGCCATAATAAGAGATGGCACCAGACTAAACGGATTTATTTGTCCCGGTCATGTGTCCACAATTGCAGGTTCAAAGATTTTTAATTTTATACCGGAAAAGTATGGATTGGGTTGTGTGGTTTCAGGATTCGAACCGGCAGATATACTCCAGTCAATACTTATGCTGGTGAAACAGGTCAATAATAATTTACCGGCAGTTGAGATAGAATACCGCAGGGCCGTAAAACCGGACGGTAATGAAACAGCTTTAAGAAATATGCAGGAAGTTTTTGAGATTTGTGACTCATGGTGGAGAGGACTGGGAATCATACCTGCAAGCGGACTCAGAATAAGGAAGGAATACAGGGACTTTGACGCAGAAGAAGCGTTTACTTTTGAAACATCCTCAACGGACGAGAACCCATTATGCATTTGCGGGAATATCCTCAGAGGTTTGGCAACTCCCTCTGAATGTCCCCTGTTCGGAAAAGTATGCAATAATGACAATCCTGTCGGAGCCTGCATGGTGTCAGCCGAGGGATCATGCAATATTCATTTAAAATATCATCCGTCATGAGTGATGTGGTTTCATTGAATCATGGAAGTGGCGGATCTCAGATGCGTAATCTGATTGAAAATATTTTTGCCGGTAAGTTCGGAATGAGCAAACCGCTTACAGACTCCGCCCTTCTGGAAAACGAAGGTTATACAATGGCTTTCTCTACTGATTCCTACGTTGTTGATCCGTTGTTTTTTCCCGGAGGTAATATCGGAAAACTGGCTCTGTGCGGCACTGTGAATGATCTCGCAGTTTCGGGCGCTATTCCCCTCTGGATCTCAGCCTCTTTTATTATAGAAGAGGGATTTCCTCTTGAGGACCTTGAACGCATAGCAGATACAATGGCATCTGAAGCAATAAAGGCAGGAGTGAAAATTGTAACCGGTGATACAAAGGTAGTAAGCAAAGGAAAGTGTGATAAACTGTTTATTACGACTGCAGGAGTGGGGATCGTCAAATCCGGATTTGAACATATCAGTAAGGGAAGCATGATAAAGCCCGGTGACAAATTGATTATAAACGGATCGCTGGGAAATCATGCGATTGCCGTTCTCGGCGCAAGAAATAATCTGGGTTTTTCTTCCAAAATAGAGTCAGATTGTGCTTCACTTAATCATATTATTCAGAACTTTTTTGGCGAGTGCAGTGAAATACACTTCATGAGGGATCTTACAAGGGGAGGTCTGGCAGCTGTGCTTAATGAAGTGGCTGAAATGACCTCACTTGGCATTTCGGTGCAAGAGGAATCTATACCGGTCGACGAACCGGTAAAGGGACTCTGTGAGATGCTTGGATTTAATCCTCTGTCCCTTGCAAATGAGGGAAAATTCCTCCTGATTTCATCCGGCGACGAAAGTTTTAAAATTCTCGATATATTAAGATCGCATCCTCTGGGGAAAAATGCCGCCATCATAGGGGAGATAACAGATGAGCATGAGGGATACGTAGTGCTTAAAACCGCAACAGGTGGAAAACGCATCCTTGAAATGCCATCCGGGATTGATCTGCCTCGTATTTGTTAATAATTTCAAAATGCACGAACTTAGCATTGCCTCTGCATTGTCGGAAACAGTTCTTGAAACAGGATTGAAGGGAAACCTTGTGAAGATTACCAGGGTGAACATTGCAATAGGACAATTGGCTCAGATAGTACCTGAAATATTTGAGTTTGCTTTCAGGGAATGTGTCAGGGATACAATTGCATCCGATGCTGAATTGGATATTGAAATAATAAATACAAGACTTAAATGCAGGAACTGCCTGTCGGAATTTGAGATGCCTGATGACAGCTGGGGGTGCATGAAATGTAGTTCAACAGAACTTGATATAATTAACGGAAAGGAGCTTTTTGTAAAAAGTATTGAAGGAGAAGAAGATGGAAATAAAAATAATGAAGAATATTCTCGACAAGAACCAGAACAAGGCTGATGAGGTCAGAAATCTTGTTTTGTCGAAAAAGGTTCTGATGGTCAATATCATAAGTTCCCCGGGGGCTGGAAAGACCACACTTCTTGAGAGAACTTGTGAAAGACTTGCATCAGAATTAAGGATCGGCGTTATTGAAGGCGACATAACAACTGACCGCGATGCCAGGAGGCTTCAGAAATACAATATTCCGATAGTGGTAATCAATACTGGCGGAGGCTGTCACCTAGATTCATACAGCATTTCAAGAGTGCTTGACAGTTTTGATCTGGATAACCTTGATATGCTTTTTATTGAAAATGTCGGAAACCTTGTGTGCCCCTCGCATTTTGATCTTGGAGAATCCTTCAAACTGGCAGTTGTCAGTACATCAGAGGGAGACGATAAGCCTGCAAAATACCCTATGCTTTTCAAAGAAGCAAAGGCAGTTATTCTCAATAAAACCGATCTCTTGCCCTATACTAATTTCAATATTGAAAGTTTCAGGAAGGACTTCAGAAAAATTAATCCGCAAGTTCCGCTTTTTGAAGTCAGCTGTACAAAAGGCGACGGCCTAGAGGAATGGTTCAAATGGATTTCTTCTCAGAACCTGAAGCCTATCTTGACCTCAAGCCTGTTAAAATAGTTTTTGTAGGTATAGCGAATATCATTATAATTCAACTGTGAATAGCTGGTCTGTGCATATCTGTAAGCAAAACTGAGGTATGTTTCACTGTCTTCTCTGGCCCATGAAATACCAATACCGCTTGTGAACATTGCACCTCCTTTATAGTCTTTCTCATAATTATTAACGTACTGGTAGTCTTCCTCTTTATCCTGTCCGAGGTGAAAAAGTGCTCCCCCCCTCATAAAAATAAAGGGACTGGTTTTTCTTTCGGTAAAGAGATGTTTGTATTCAAGATAAACAGGAGTGAAGCCTGATCCCAAATATTCCACTCCGGATCCTATCCCTACAATATTTTTTATGTTGCTGGTATAGTTTACAATGAAATTAAAGCTGAATGGCGCTTCGAACTGATTTTCCTGCGAACCCACAAGAAGCCCGCATTCCAGGGCAATGCCAGGCCCGGATGGCTTTCTTCCTTCAAAACCGGGTAATTCCTGTGTTAATTTTTCAACTTCAGTTCCTGGATAAATAAAGATGCTTCCGTCAGCGGTCCGGATCTTATACTGGTTATCTGATATTTCCAGAAGTTTGCCGTAAATTATGCTTCCATTTTTAAGATAAAGAGCATCTTTGGTTTTTTGCGCCTGAATCGGCAAAGCAAAAATAATCAGAAGTAAAAGCAAAAAATGTCTTTTCATGATTGATTAAGGTTTAGGATAAAATAAGTTTTGCATGATTTTTGTTCAGGTTAAAGGAACTAAATCTACCTTCCATGAAAGCAAAAATCGTTCCAATTATTCTGATTACAGGCGCAATTATAATGATTCTGGGAAATTCCTGTGAAGACTCAACTTATAGAGAATATACAGGTAATGCACCGGTATACATGACATATGATGACCTCAGATCTGCTGTAAAGACTGAACAGAATGTTCCCGTTCAGAATCCGGGTAAAATATATTACAAGGATGATTACATCTTCATTGTGGAAGAGTTAAAAGGAATTCATGTATTCGACAACAATGATCCGTCATCACCTGTGAAAAAAACATTTGTGAACCTTCCCGGTGTGGTTGATATTTCGATTTCTGGCTATATTCTTTATGCCGACAGCTTCATTGACCTGGTAATACTGGATGTTCAAAACCCTGACAATATCCGCGAAGTTGCCAGGGTAAGGGATGTGCTTCCATACACTGTGCCGCCGGTTGATAATGATTATCCTATGGCTGAAGTTGATCAGAAGAAAGGTGTTGTTATAAGCTGGGAGGTAAAAAAGATAAGGGAAAAAATTTATAATGAACCTTATCCGTGGCCTATTTATTATAAAGGCGGCATTATGTTTCTTGATGCAATGAATGCTTCCGGAGCATCCTCGGGAGTAAGCGGCAGCGGAACGGGATTCGGAGGTTCAATGGCAAGATTCGGAATAAAGGATAAGGTCCTTTACATAGTTAATGACAACAACCTGAAGATATTCGACATTACAAATAAGACCTCACCGGTCAGGTTCAGCGATATATATCCGGGATCAGGAATTGAGACCATGTTTCTTACAGAGGACAAAATGTTCCTTGGAACTACAACCGGGCTTATTATCTATGACATTTCCATCCCGCTCTACCCTGCATCGAGAACGTTTTTCAACCATGCAAGGAGCTGTGATCCTGTAGTTGTAGATGATACACTCGCTTATGTCACTCTCAGATCGGGCACAGTATGCGGCGGCAACATAAATTGTCTTGATATTCTTAATGTCAAAAACTTCAAGGCACCGACGCTGGTAGCGACGTATGCGATGGCAAATCCTCACGGACTGGGAAAGGATGGAGATATATTATTTATTTGTGACGGAGATGCCGGACTGAAGGTTTTTGATGCTTCAAATCCCAGACTGTTGAAAAGCATCTATTCATACCCCAATATAAAGGCTTATGATGTGATACCTCTTGGCGAGATACTGGTGCTCGTCGCCGAGGACGGCCTTTATCAGTATGATTACTCTGATATTCAGAATATAAGAGTATTGAGCAAAATTCTCGTAAGTAAAAACTGAAATCACTTATTCAGATGTTTATTTTGCAAGCACTGCCGGGATTGATACCGGCAGTGCTTTTTGTTTTATAGTTAAAAAAGCTAAATATGATAAAAGTCTCTTGGAAAAGACTGAAATATTGTTATTTTCGGCAGCGAAAAATTCTGAGGACATTGAAGTCTTATTGTAAATCATTAAAAATATCTTGTAATCAGTTGTTTTGCTTTCTGTTAAATAATTAACAGATGGCAGGGAAATGTTTTATTAACTATCTAAAAAACTAATAAGAAATGTATCAAGTTGGAAATCTGGTAAAGGAATTAACCAACAAACACGGACGTTCAAGGGCTAGCCTGATGCCGATTTTGCAGGGTATAGTTGAAAAGCACAATTACCTGACTGACGAGGCTATGGTGGAAGTGGCAAAAGAGCTGGAAATTTCTGCTGCAGAAGTATATGGTACAGCTTCCTTTTATTCATTTCTCGACACAAAGCCAAGAGGTAAATATGTAATAAGGGTCTGTAAAACAATTACCTGTTCAATGAAAGGAAAAAACGAGATACTTCAGACTCTGGAAGATATGCTTAAAATAAGGGTAGGGGAAACCACATCCGATATGATGTTCAGCCTGCTCGAGACCAACTGTATTGGATGGTGTCACAAAGCTCCTGCTATCCTGATAAATGAAATGCCCTATACGGAGCTTACTCCTGAAAAGGTGGTGGAGATAATAAAAAGTTATATGCAGAAATAAATCCTACTAAATCATGAAGAACAAAGGATTAAACAAGGTAGATCTTATATTTGAAAAGGTTGATCCGAAGGAAGTGCTTCTGAAGGCCTCCAAAATGAGCAGTGACGAAATTATTCAGCAGGTGCTTGAATCCGGATTAAAGGGAAGAGGAGGAGCCGGTTTCCCCACTGGTCTAAAATGGAAATATACGGCCGCTGAAAAGAGTCCTGAAAAATACGTTGTTTGCAATGCTGATGAAGGAGAGCCCGGTACATTCAAAGACAGGGAAATCCTTGACAAGGTTGCTTACAAAGTGTTTGGAGGAATGGCTATAGCAGGCCGGGCAATCGGAGCCAAGGAAGGTATCGTTTACCTGCGCGGGGAATACAAGTTTTTACTCCCTCAGCTTCTTAAGGAACTTAATTCATTTCATAAACTGCTCGATGAATTAGGATATGATTTCAGAATCAGGTTCTGCATGGGTAGCGGAGCATATATCTGCGGTGAGGAGAGTGCGCTTTTTGAATCAATCCAGGGTGAAAGGGGTGAACCCCGCAATAAGCCTCCATATCCTACCACATCAGGTGTGTTTTTCAAACCCACTTCAATAAATAATGTGGAGACTCTGGTTACGGTAATGATGATTATCAAACAGGGTGCTGAGGCTTTTGTACAACTTGGAACTAAGGATTCAAGAGGATCAAAAGTGTTTTCTGTTTCA
>JABUEV010000077.1 GCA_013314865.1 Bacteroidales bacterium
AGCTTAAAGACCTTCGGTGATTTTCTTTAAGTTTTATTTTTTCCTTGTCCATTTCAAAGGGTTTACTAACCGGGGGTTTTTTTCATACGTTGCCTGACAGCAGGTACTTCCGGAGCCTGATCATCAAGTACCGGTTCAGACAAAAGATGCTTAGGAAGGAAGAACTTATTAGCAATAAGGGTCGGTATAACAGCACTGGCTATTACGGTTCCGACCAGGAATGAATACTGCTCCTGATTAATTATATTGTTTGTTAGTCCGTAAAGTGCTGAAATTGTACCAAATGTTAATCCAGTTGACATTAAAAGGGTATAGTACCATTTTTCATCGTTGTGTTTCTTAAATCTTCTTATTACAGGATAAAGGCCAAAAATTTTGAAAGATATTTTGGCAGCAAACAGAGCCACAAAGATCAGAGGTGCTGAGATTAAAGCAGGAAGTGACATTAATGCTCCTGCACGCAGAAAATAGAGAGGAGTAAGAAAGCCAATTGTCATAGTCCTCAGTCTTCGAACAAAAAAATTGTCTTTTTCAACAGTTTTTGCCAGAATCATGCCGATGATATAGGCTGGAAGAACAGGTTCACTTCCTGACCAGATTGCAAGTACAGCCATTGAGATAAGAACAAAAAGTATCCATTTTGTGCGGATAGCGGCTGTCTTGTAAGCAAACCGTCTGATGAGAAACTCGGTGACAGGAGGCAGAAAAAAAATCAGTAGAACAGTCACAGCCACAAAAATTATCGTTTTATAGGTAAACGGAGCGAAGATTAAACCGAGACCTATTACTGTCCCCAGGTCATTTACAAAGCATGATCCGAGAAGACTTTTTCCGAAAGCAGTTTTGTTAAGTCCATATTCCAGCATGACCGAGTAAACTACTGCCATAGAAGTTGTGGATAGAGCAATGCCGGCGAGCAGGCTTGCCCTCAAACCCCACTCAAGAACAAAATAAGCTATTAGCGAAGCGCCGGCAAAGGGAGCAAAAAAGCCTGTCAGACCAATTAAGGTAATCTCTTTGAATTTGGATTTCAATGAATCAGGATTAAGCTCTGAACCCGCAAGAAATGTCAGCATTATAGCTGCGACTCCGGCACAGAATCTCATCCAGTCGGTATTGAGGGCAAGCTTGTCAATACCTATGGTTCTGAATGCAATGTAACCGATACCTGCTCCAATGACAATTTCCATCAGGGCCATCGATATCTTCAGACGGTTCGCAAGTATAGTTGAGATTACTGAAGCCAGAAACCAGAAAGATGCAATTAGATATATGTCAAACATTTCTTAAACTCCTTATAAATTTGAGTTTCATTATCACAGGAGTCATCAGCTTTTAAAAGGCGGTTAACGGTGAACTCCATCACCGGCGTGCAAAAATAGCAAAATATTATTCAGAAGTCACTGGTTGTCTCTTTTCCTTTAAAAGGTAAATCAGCACAATAACAGCAGTCATTTGGGAAGCAACTGAAAAAAGAACCAGCCAGGTTATAGATATATCATATAAAAAACCCATCAGAGCGCTTCCGGCAAACCATGAGACCCCGAAGATGGTGTTGAAAGTGCCGAAGGCAGTACCGCGTCTTTCAGGCGGAATCATTCCGGCAATTTCGGCTTTAAGGATTGATTCCTGGGCACCCATTCCGATTCCCCAGAGGACCATGCCTGCAACGGCCCAGTTGATGCCTCCAAGAAAAACCATCGGAGCAAAAAACGATGACAGAATCACTGCAAGCAGCAAGGTTTTAATGCCTGTTTTATCGTACAACTTGCCGAATATTAGTGCCGCAATGGCATCTGTTGCCATGGCTGCGGCATATAGCAAAGGAATTGTGGAATCACTCGTCAGTGCTTTGGTCTTGAAATGGTATGCGATAAGCGTAAAATCGGCATAGCCGGCAGCTATAAAAGCTACTGCAAAAATGTAAATCCAGTATCTCCTGTTGAAGCCTTTTGAGGCCAGTGACCGGGTCTTGATTTCCAGGCTTTCAGGCCTCGGATATAAGTGTTTGCAATACAATAATATACTTACAGCTATAACAGCAGGAAGAAGAAGTACGGCATAAGCTATCCTGTAATTCTGGCTGTTCCAGAAAAGGACTGCACTTACAAGCAGAGGACCTGCAGTTGCCCCAATCTGGTCCATTGCCTCGTGCAGACCGTATCCCCAGCCGCGTCCAATTTTCTGCGTGCCGAAAGAAAGAAAAGCATCTCTGGCAGGGGTCCTGACTGCCTTTCCAAATCTTTCAGCAATCATTAATACTACTGCAATCTGCCAGTAACCTGCCAATGCCAGAAGGGGAACAGACAGAAGATTCAACAGATATCCTGTAATTAAAATTGTCCAGTATTTTTTTGTTTTGTCAGCAATATACCCGGAAACGAACCTCAATCCATATCCTATCAACTCGCCTATCCCTGCCACGATGCCTACAGTTGTTCCTGATGTGCCGAGAATGTTCAGAAATGCGCCGTTTATACTTCTGGCTGCTTCGTAAGTCATATCGGAAAAAAGGCTTATCAGACCCAGAAGAATCACAAACCTGGTAGCAGTGTCAGTGGCGATGCGTTTCATTGACTGAAAAAAATACCTGTATTTCAGCAGGTGAATTTAAAACACAATTTACAGTTTCAAAAGTTATAAAATCATAAATCAGCAGAAGCAAATATCCCGGGTACATTGATTATGTAAAAAGAGTCCCGTGTTTCTTCCCGGTATTCACAATGAAAAGAAAATCTAAAAATAAAGGAATAATCCTAAATTAGTTAGAAAAACCTAACAGACTTTTAGTTTTTTCTGATTTCAAGGATATAGCCGGCAGTAGGAATAGTTGTTATTCTGATACTTGTATCCTGTTTAAGGTAATTACGGATTTTTGAAATGAATACATCCAGACTGCGACCGGTATAGTAATCATACTCTCCCCACACTTCTTTCATAATTTCTTCTCTTGAGACCAGTTCATTGGGTCGCGATGCAAGCATACAAAGTATTCTGGTTTCCTTTATTGTAAGTCGTGTTTCTCTGTCACCGGCTTTAAGAAGCTGGTTGGACGGATGAAAAGAATATTTTCCGATATCGATCTTTATGGTGCCTGCCGGCTTCAAATTTCCCTGATTTGCCCTGTTAATTATTGCCAGAATCCGGCAATAGAGCTCATCTTCATCAAATGGTTTAGTGACATAATCGTCAATGCCAATCCTGAAGCCTTTTATTTTATCCTCTTTCATTGAGCGTGCAGAAAGTATTATTAAGGGGATGTCAGGATTAATTTCCTTTATTTTTTGAGTAAGCGAGAAGCCGTCGAGACCGGGAAGCATTATATCAATAATGCAGAAGTCATAATTGCCCGACTGAAAACCTTTTAATCCTGAATTTCCGTCGCGGTACAGTTTAACTTCAAATCCTTTTGTCTCAAGAAAATCAACCAGGAGGAAGCCGAGATTAACATCATCCTCAACCAGAAGGACTTTTATTTTCTTCACAATCCTGTTCATATTTTCAAAAGCGGCAGTTCAATCGTAACCTTCAACCCGTTTCCTTTCATGGAGTTTACTGTTATTTTCCCTTTCATCTTCTTAATAATCTGCTGTGAGTGGTACAAGCCAAGGCCGAAGCCTTCTTTTTTCTGAAGGTCACCGGAAGGAATACGGAAATATTTGTCAAAAATCTTTTTTTGATACTCTTGAGGAATTCCAGGACCATTATCACTAATTTCAATAATCAGATGATCTCCTGAACTTTTGATGTGAATAAGAATTTCAGGCTGATTACTGCAGTATTTTAGGGAATTGTCAATAATATTCCCTACAGCTATACTGAATTGTTCAGGGTCACCTTTTAGACTGAACTCTTTACCCTCTGAAACAAGTTTAATATTCCCGCCTTTTTCACGTGCCTGAAAGATATAATTGTTTATTGTTTCTTCAATTACCGGAAATGGATTAAAGACCATCTCTTTCAGCTCAATACCTGACTCAGTAAATGAAGAAGCGAGAAGCTTGTCAATTCTCTCACTGAGCTTAGACTTCTCGGCTGTGACAATACTGCAGTAAGAAGACAGTTTTTTGTCATCAGAGATCTTTCTGTTTTTAGACATCATATTAACAGCAAGAGAGATGTTTGTAACAGGCGTCTTTAATTCATGCGCCATATTGTTTATAAAATCAACAACTCCTTCGGAAAATTGTTTTTCTCTCCTGTAAAGTTTGTAGATCATCAGTATTGATAGTGAAATAATCAGCAGGAGGAAGATTGAAAGCACAAAAATATAGCCAATCTGAGCAACCAGAAACTCCCTTTTTCCGGGGAAACGGATAAGCAGTCTGTATCCTGATTGCTCGAGTATCTTCTCAAGAGTGTTGCTGAGATATGTCCCTTTGACATTTTGAACTGCACTGTTTGAAGTTATATCCACAATGTCAAATTCAAAGTCGAGGTTAATGCCAAAGTACTGCAGGTCATTTTCAATGACTTTTTTAATATCCTTCCATTGTTCCATGTCTTTCATGACAAGACAGCAAGATCCTGAATCGCATTTCATAAGGCATTTGCTTACCTCCCGGCATAATTGATCCTGGCGTGACAAAGATTCGATTATTCTGTTCATTGCCATATCAACCGTATGGTTGAACTGTGCCTCCTGCATACGTGCTGTCTTGAATATCCAGGCAATCTGCAATGATGCAAGCAGTATTAGAGATGACAGTGTGATAAGCAGTAAAAACAGCTGAGTATGCGACTTTTTCATACTTCAAAAATAAACAGATTTGGTTATTATAATTATTATTTAACATCGGCTTAACACGATTTAACCTCATGATAACCCGCACATAACTCTATACAGGATATTTTTGAAGAAAAATAAAATACTATGAAAAAGAATGTAATTCTGTTAACGTTATTGCTGGCAGTGTTAACCGCAACTGCCTTTGCCTTCAGCACATCCGAAGAAGATAAGGATAAAAAAAATGCAAAAGCAGAAGTAAAGAAAGAGTGTGTAAACATGCAGTCTCAGGCTTGCTGCAGCCAAGCCGCGACCGCACAAAGCACGGCCGGCCAGGCCAACTGTAACAACCAGGCATGCGATCCGGCCAAATGCAAGGCTAACGGTTGCGACCCGGCCAAATGCAGTGAAAACTGCAAGGGCACATGCACCTGCGAAAACTGTGGCCAGACAAAATGCACAAAAAATAATGTGACTGCAGTAAAACAATAAAATTAAAACTGCCGGTAATTAAAGGACTGAAGGGGGGAATTCAGTCCTTTTTTGTTATTCAAAATCAATCAATCAACTTTAAATACCTAAATTTGTACTGACTGGACAAACTATTATAAAACCTTACTCTTGAAACTATGAAAAAGGTTATTAATTTTTTATTAATTTCTTTGGCAATTTCTGCGCTCAATGCGCAGGTGACTGAAACAATTGTTTTGCCTCCAGCACAGAAATCAGGCGGGATGCCGATTATGGAAGCATTTTCGCTTCGCAAATCCCAGAGATCTTTCAGTCAAAGGGAGCTGACAGTTCAGCAGTTATCAAACCTTCTTTGGGCTGCATATGGTATTAACAGGCCAGAAGGCTTAAGGACTGTACCTGCTGCCAAAGAGTGGTATGAATATGATATTTATGTTCTGAAATCTGATGGCTGGTTTCTTTATGAGCCTAAGAATCATACCCTGCTTAAAATTGGGAACGAGGATTTAAGGATTTACGGAGGAACACAGGATTTTGTAAAATCAGCCCCTGTAATTCTTGTTTTTGTGGCCGATTTTGAAAGGATGACAAATACTACTGATGAATTAAGAAAATTCTTTTCAGCTGTTGATGTCTGATATATTTCTCAGAATGTCTATCTGTGGTGCGCTTCTGAAGGCCTTGCAACCATTATTCTTGGCCAGGTTGATAAACCGAAGGTTCATGAAGTACTGAAACTAAAGCCGGCTCAGCAGGTTATTCTTTCACAGCCAGTGGGTTATCCTGGGCAGTAGTATTAACTCATATATCAATAAAACATATTAAAAGCATAACCGCTGATCACTGCGGTGAGGAATACTGTTACAACGATTGCAGCAACCAGTTTTGGTTTAAATATCCCTGCAAGCATACTCATCTCAGGTATTGCCATGCCTGCACCGCCGATTACAAGTGCTATGACGGTTCCTATACTCATACCTTTTGCCATCAGAGCAATACCTATTGGAATAGCCGTTTCAGCACGTATATAAAGTGGAATCCCGATAATTGCTGCCACCGGAATGGAAAAAGGATTATCAGGTCCGGCAATCTTAACAACAAAATCCTGTGGCATATAACCGTAAATTGCTGCTCCCAGAGCGACTCCGATCAACAGGTAAATGAGAATCGGGCGCAAACTGTTCCATCCGCTCTTTAAGGCTGAAATCAATCTGTCTCTAAATCTTTTCGGTTTTTGTCCCAGCGCAATCCCAACAGAATTACCTGATTCACAGCAACATGTAGCTTTGGGTTTGAGATTCCTTATGTACTTTACACCGCCTGCTTTTTCGAGAAGGACCCCGAAGATCACTGAACATGCAAATGCAATTATAAAATAAATCAAAGCAGCTTTGGGATTAACGAGTGCAGCAAGCATTCCAATAATAATTGGATTCAGTAACGGAGATGATATCAGGAAAGACATCGCAGAACCAAATGGCACTTTCGCGTTAAGAAAACCGATCGTCATCGGGATTGTTGAACATGCACAAAAAGGGGTCAGAGCCCCAAAACCTGCACCTATTATGTTTACTATTATACCTTTACCTGATAGTCTGTTCTGAATTTTTTCTTCAGGGATATACTGAAGAATGAGATCAATTATTGAACGTATTAAGATAAATAAGACAACAAGTTCTGCAGTAATTGTTACAAAGTATTTTAGTGTCTGGATCAGTGTGTTCATTCTGAAAAAGGAAGTTTAATGTGATTATCAGTTTTAAAGGACTTTGAACAGTAAGACGAAACCTGCATCTGAAAAGACACAAAATTCAGGTGCTTTTTTTAAAAAAATTATGTCAGAGAGTTGATTTCTCTGCTATTTTAATAAGTGGTATGCAATTATCCCTGACTGTGCAATGTGAAAATTTTCCGCTTTTTGTGTATTTTATTTCACAGCATTCATGGAAAAGGTCTAATAGCATTTTCCTTGCCCGCTGAACTCTCATTTTTGTAGCCGAAAGACTGATCCCCAGCTTCTCACCAATAATTTTAAGAGGAATATTTTCAATATCGCTCATGAATAAAGGTTCACTGTATTTAGCAGGAAGCAATTTAATCATTGGTATAAGAAAATCTGCTTCAGTATCACTTAGCTTTTCTATTTCATTTGGTATTGTATCCTGAAAGTCAATTTCTTCAAGCCTTTCTGACGGGGAACTTTTTCTGTAATGATCCACAAGTGTGTTTCGTGCCGTTTCAAAGAGCCATCCTCTCGGATTCTGTAAATATATGTTTTTGTTAAAAGCATTAATCAGTTTAACCATCACCTCCTGAGCGATATCCTCAGACAGTTCAAAATCCCTGGTTTTACTTATCAGGTATCTTTTTAGCAGATTGTAGTTATCATTTATGATAAGGTTAATATTACAGCATTCTGCCTGGTTATTGTCAATGCTCATATCTTATAATCCTGTAATCTGACGACAAAATTAGAATTAAATATAAGCGGGAACACCTAAAATAAAAAAAATGGACGATATTTAAAATCGGCCATTTTACTGCTAAATGAGTCTTATTTTTTTAAGGCGCAGTCGATGCAGACTTTTTTATCTCCTTTAATCCTTCCGTATTCCATAACCGTCATTTCACCGCATTCCTCGCAGACAAATCCGTCAAAACTGTCTTTTTTTGGTTCAAGGTCATAGTTAAACACTGGAGAAATATTTATCAGTTTATCGTCAGGAGCATTCATAACGCCTTCAACCAGCTTATCAACTATCTCATCAGGTACGGAGCTTGCAGGCTTACCTAACATTCTGTAATCATTGAAAAATACGGATTTTTTATTATTAAGCATTGCCTCAGCTTTTGGTGTGACCCTTACCGCCCTGCCAGTTGCTCTGTCAACTAATGTCACAGCCCATTTGCCTTTATGGGTTTTCTTAATATTCCCTTTCCCGAAGGTTGTTCCCATAATTACCTGAAGTCCGTCACCAAAACATGTTGCACAATGGTCTTCGCCTAAATCGACAAAAGCCACAAGCTGACCGTCTTTTGCACGTTCAACACCCAATGCGTTCATGGCAGCTGCGCCTGCTCTCAGACCCATTGGCATTGCCGGACATTTATGCCCGTGAAATTTCTGCCCGAATTCGAGCCATTCTTTTGGATTAATCATGTTCTTAATTTTTTAAGTTAAATATTTATTAATGAATAATTTGTTTGCTGTCGTTAACAGTAAATTCAGGTTGAATTGTTGAATGACTTATATTGTATCCCGACAAAATGCTTTTAATTTTTCCAAGGATTCGCTCAAAACCACTCACTTTTAAATCTTCTGAAACATCAATGTGGGCTTCAAACATAAGATCGTGTTCGTTTATCTGCCATACGTGTACATGGTGAATATTCTTAACTCCCGGGATATTTTCGATTTCTAAAGCGATTTTCTTAATATCAATTTCATCGGGTGTGAATTGCATGATTATTCTTAGCGAAGTTCTGAAAATTCCCCAGCTCATA
>JABUEV010000078.1 GCA_013314865.1 Bacteroidales bacterium
CCTGTCCCGCCTCAGGCGGGGCCATCTCTCCAATATTAAGCCGCATTCTCAGCGGCGCCTGCCCCGCCTCAGGCGGGGCCATCTCTCCAATATTAAGCCGCATTCTCAGCGGCGCCTGCCCCGCCTCAGGCGGGGCCATCTCTCCAATATTAAGCCGCATTCTAAGCGGCGCCAGCCCCGCCTCAGGCGGGGCCATCTCTCCATCAATTCTTTATTAAGCCGCATTCTCAGCGGCGCCTGCCCCGCCTCAGACGGGGACATCTCTCCATCAATTCTTTATTAAGCCGCATTATCAGCATAAATAATGAGGACAGGCGGCAAAATTAACAAATATTTCGCTATTTAACGGCATAAAGAAAAAATCACAGTTTGTTTGAATTAAGCATCAAATCAGCTTATTTTGCACTAAATTTAATTGTCTAACCTTAACCGGAAAACTGTGAAAAATTTATTTAAAATCATTTTAGTTATGGGTTTGTCAGGACTGATACTTAATTCATGCAAACAACAACCCGAACCGGATAAAAACAACCCGTTCTTCTCCGCTTACAATACTCCATTTGATGTTCCGCCTTTCGACAGGATAATGGCCAAACATTATATGCCTGCCTTTGAAAAAGGAATGGAGGAAGGGAGAAAGGATATTTCAGCCATTGTGAAGAACAGACAGGAACCAACATTCCAGAATACTGTTGAGGCACTCGACAAGGCCGGAGAACTTCTTACAAGAGTCTCTTCAGTCTTTTTTAGCCAGACTAACTGCAATACAAATGATTCACTCCAGGCAATTGAAATGGAAATATCTCCTCGCCTGGCTGAATATAATGACGAAATACGCCTTAACCCCGACCTCTTCAAAAAGGTTAAATATGTCTATGATAACCAGGCAAAATTCAATCTTACACCTGAACAGACATTTTACCTGGAAAACCTTTACAAGGGATTTGTCAGAAACGGAGCATTGCTAGGCAAAACAGATCAGGACACTCTTAAGAAGATCAACCAGAGGCTGTCGGTTCTGGCTGTGAAATTCAACCAGAATGTACTTGCTGAAACCAATAACTACCGTTTGTGGGTGGAAGAAAAGGATCTCAAAGGTTTACCGCAATCTCTGATAGACGCTGCAGCAGAAGTTGCAAAGGCATCGGGACAGGAAGGCAAATGGGCATTTACAACACAGAGGCCCAGCATCTTTCCTTTTCTTCAGTATTCTCCGAACAGAGAACTGCGCAAGCAGATATTCGATGCATACTGCAACAGTGGCAATAACGGAAATGAAAATGACAACAACAAAATACTGGCAGAAATGGTTGAGCTGAGGGCAAGAAGGGCCAAACTGCTGGGTTACCAGACCCATGCACATCTTGTGCTTGAACCAAGAATGGCAAAGGTGCCGGAAAATGTTTTCAAACTGCTTAATGATCTTTGGGATAAGGCAATTCCTGTTGCAAAAAACGAAGTGAAGGAAATGCAGAGGATAATCGACAGGGAAGGAGGCAATTTCAAACTCGAACCGCACGACTGGTGGTATTATGCGGAAAAGGTAAGAAAGGCAAAGTATGACCTTGATGATAACGAGTTAAGGCCCTATTTTCAGCTTGAGAATGTAAGGGAAGGTCTTTTTAATGTTGCCAACAAGCTCTTCGGGATCACTTTTACCCTGATAGAAAATTGCCCTGTTCCCCATCCTGAGGCAAAGGCTTTTGAGGTTAAGGAAAGTGACGGCAGACATATCGGTGTGCTGTATATGGATTTCTTCCCGCGCGACAGCAAACGGCAGGGGGCATGGTGTGTGAATTACCGCAATCATCAGGTAGTCGATGGCAAAACCATTACTCCGGTCACTACGATGGTAATGAACTTTACCCGTCCGGGAGGCGGACTTCCTGCTTTACTGAGCATTGAGGAGGTCTTAACTATGTATCATGAGTTTGGTCATGCACTCGATTTCCTGCTGAATACAAGCACATACAACCAGGTCTTCCAGGCATGGGATTTTGTGGAGCTTCCGTCACAGATAATGGAGCACTGGGCTACTGAGCCGGAAGTGCTGGCAATGTATGCAAAACATTACAAAACCGGAGAGATTATTCCTACCTCACTGGTCGAAAAACTTAAGAAAAGCAGTTATTTCAACCAGGGATTTGAAAATGTGGAATACCTGGCAGCTGCCTTGCTTGACATGGCTTATCACACACTTGAACCGCCTGTAAAAATTGATGTTCAGAGTTTTGAAAAAGAATATTTCAGCAAGATAGGCCTCATTCCTGAAATAGTCTCAAGATACAGGAGCACTTATTTCCTGCATATTGCTGGCGAGTATGACGCAGGATATTACAGCTACAAATGGGCTGCGGTTCTTGACAATGATGCTTTTGAGGCATTTAAGGAAAAAGGCCTGTTTAATCAGGAGGTGGCTCAGTCGTACAGGAAAAACATTCTTGAGAAGAACGGTCTGATGGATGCAATGCAGATGTTTGTTAACTTCCGGGGAAGGGAGCCGGTGATAGAACCTCTCCTTCGTAACACCGGACTGCTGACGGATGCCGCCAGTATGAAAAACTAAAATGCACTGCTTATCTCCTGAATGCTGATTCCGAGAATTTTCCTGGCAGTCAGGTCGATTTTATCCGGCATGCCGGTTATGTGGAGAGTGTACTGCACATGGGTGATGCTTTCTCCCGGCTTCAATGCTGCGGCAGGCGATGAGGTCTCAAGTTCATAAAAAGGCCCCATCTGTGATCCGTCTTCAAGGGGACCGTCATTGTATGAGTTAAGGGCATCACCTGAATATGGATCTTCCTGTATCTCCCATGCTGAATTGACATATTTTGCATCTTCTGCAGGCATTTTACAGATAACAATGGTGAGTATCTTGTTCAGGGTGTCATAACTGCCCATCACACCTTTGGATCGCGCAGGAGGAATGCCGATCTTCCCCCTCATTTTACCGTCAGCCCTGAAGAATACGTGTGTGCCTGTTACCTTCATTCTGTCAGAGGGTATTTTACCAAAATAGTTGTCATTCACGGGAGGGCCGGCCACTTTATCATCACCTTCCCTGTACGGGATTGCCACAATAACACCGGGCGAAGGATTGTACATTCCCAGCATCCAGATGGAAAGCAGTCCGGTCTCTTTCTTCCATTCCTCCCTGCCCGTATTGACCAGAGTATTGTCGGACCTGTATGCGACTATATTCAATCCTTCGGGGTCAATGCCGGTAATCTTTTTTATCTGAGAATGGTCCAAAAGAGTGACGCCTCTTTCAATTCTTAAATCAAATCTGGTTCCGCTGTAGTTTTCAACACTGGTTTCAATTTTGAAATTGGCCGAGGAATCCGTAAGACTGGTCAGTTCATAAGGCATTGTGTCTATGAAAGCAGGTGTCTGCCAGTTGTCATAGATAAACTCCTGACCTTTTTTGAAAAAGATTGAATATTGCCCGCCCTCCGGACCCAGCCAGAGCCTCTCCTCGCCACCGAATGGATTTATGTGAGGCTGAGTTCTGCCTGAAGCAATCAGGTCATGGTTTATCCATCCGAAACTGTAGCCCTGATCTCCTTCTGCGGAACTCGTCATCACCCTTCCCTGCCACTGCGGAACTATCAGAACAGCGGCATTTTTGTTTGTTAATTCAATAATCTTAATGTGACTTTTAAGGAAATCCCTGTTATATCCGTATTGAGAGGTAATATCAGTTTTCATGCTTACTGGATTTTGTCCGGCTTTCGTCTTTCTTCCTTTTTCGCCGCATGAGCAAAGGATAACAGAACAGACAATAATTATTATGTATGGTTTCATTTTCCGGCATTTACAAATGTTATAAGTATAAAATTAAATATTTTAATTCTCATTCCGCTTCAATTGTGATTAAAAGCAGAATGAAGGAAATAGTTGAAAGGGAAACTGCCGGTATAAGTTAAACAGTTTATTTTTGCATGTGAAAGGAAAGTTATGAGAGAACCGGAGAGTCTTTGCGGTCTAACGGCTGATGAGGTACTAAGCCTGATTGAACCATCAGGTTTCAGGTACTCTCATGCAACTCTTGTAACAAATTGTATTTATAAAAAGAGGATCAGGGATATAAATCATTTGCCAGGCATCTCAAATAAACTCCGGAATCTTTTGTCAGGGTCTCATGTGCCAGGAATTTCCAGTCCTGAACAATCCTTAGAGTCTGTTGACGGATCTAAAAAATATCTATTCCGCAGCCGATCAGGGCTGTTGTATGAAACAGTATATATACCTGATGGTAAACGTCATACGGTATGTGTTTCTGTTCAGTCGGGGTGCAGAATGGGATGCAAATTATGTGCTACGGCAAGGTACGGTTTTCACGGTAATCTTACAGCAGGGGAAATGGTTAATCAGGTCATTGGGATTCCTGAAGCGCATCTTGTAACGCACGTGGTATTTATGGGTATGGGAGAACCGCTTGACAACACTGGTGAGGTGTTCAGGGCATGCAGTATTATGACGGCTGAATGGGGCTTATCGCTGAGCCCGGCAAACATTACTGTTTCTACTGTCGGTATTACCGCCGAAGTGGAGAATTTTCTGCGAAGTTCAGAATGCAATCTGACACTAAGCCTCTTTTCTCCTTTCCCTGATGAAAGAATATTGTATATACCTGCAGAAAGAAATCATCCTTCAGGGAAGATTCTTGAGATTATCAGAAGTTTCCCGGCGAGAAAGAGACGCAGGATGAGTGTTGCGTATGTGATGATAAAGGGTTTGAATGATACAGATTCACATCTGGATGGGCTTAAAAGCCTTCTGGCAGGTTCGTCTGTAAGGGTTAATCTTCTGCCTTATCATGCAACAGGGGATTCTGGCTTTGTTTCATCCTCAGAAGAAAGGATGATGTATTTCAAACATAGCCTTGTCATTTCCGGCATTTCTGCTTCTGTAAGAAAAACAAGGGGTGCTGACATTCATGCTGCCTGCGGTCTGCTTGCCTCAGGTCTGGCTGATTATAAAAGAAAAGCTTACTGAAATTGTTTATTTCAGTTTTCGATAAGCTGAAAGATATATTCGTCGAGATAACCTCCGGAAGTCCTTACCCAGTCTTTCTTTATGCCGGTCTGAACAAATCCCACTTTTTTGAACAGGTCCATGCTTTCACAATTGTTGGCAAGGATATGACAGAAAAGCTGGTGAAGCTGAAGCGTTTTGAAACAGTATTCAATCAGACATTTAAGAGCCATGGTTGCATATCCTTTCCTGCGGTAAGCTTCATTGGCTATCAGAATTCCGACTCCTGCCCTTTTGTGGAAGGGATCGAAATCATATATGTCAATTGTTCCAATGGTAACCTTATCTTCAGTATGCTCTATCATGAGCCTGAGCTGACCGGTCTCAAAGATGTTCTTATGCGAGTTCCGCAGGTATCTTTTGAGGGTATATTTTGAATAAGGAGCCAGAGTATTGCTCAGGTTCCAGTAAGCATCATTATTTTCCCACTCATATAGCAGTTCAAGGTCTTCAGGTTCCAGGGCCCGGAGGCTTATTTGCTTGTATTTCATCAGATATAATCATTTAAATACCATTACATTTATTTCCCTGATGAATGCATCCTCAAATAATTCCTTCAAAGGTTTGAGGGCCTCCTGGGCTTTTGAAAAGGATTTATATTGACCGGTGACATACTTATAGAATCCGTCATCAGCGCGGACTTCTCTCACACCCTCTATATTTGGAAACACTTTAGCAATATTTAGCGGTGTCTTTGTAGCTTTAAGCTGAATGGTGTAAACCCTTTCTGCCGAGGCAACTGGTTGTTCTTCTTCTGCAGAAGGAAGTACCAGTCTAAGTCCTGACTCATTCTCGAGATCATATTGGTTCACGATATAGGCATCAGGCATTCCCTTTTCTCTTACGAATCCAAGGTATTTTACAGCATCGGCCCTGTTGTAAAACACTCCCACTGAGTATATAACAAGGGTATCGACAAGTGTTGCCCTCAGGAAAGTCGATTCATTTTCAAGGAGACTGCTGAAATGACTTACAGGCAGACGCTGTTTTGTTCTCAGAAGCACCACGCTGTATCTCATTGAAGATGGTTGTCTCAGATGTTCTGGTGTGTAGCTGTCGTGCCGGATTGTTACCCCGGTCTGAGGATTGATGATTCCGAAAGTCACCCTTCTGTTATATTTTCTTCCTTCGGGGTTATCTGTTCCGTCGAGATTTGTATTGACAGCAACGAAGTTTGATTCACCGAATGCTCTCTTAACAAACCTTGATGCATCTATTCCCGATGTTGTGAAATAGTCGATTACAGTCTGGGCACGCTTGTCCGCAAGTCTTCTGTTGTATTCTGCAGATCCCTTTGAGTCAGTGTAACCGGCGACTTCAATTTTCAGTTCAGGATAGCTTATCAATATATTCTTCAGCATCTCAAGGTTAGGCATTGCTTCGGGGGTAAGCTCATAACTGTCAAAATCAAACAGGACATTCCTGATGGCAAGGAAAGCACCTGAAGCGACCTTTTCAGGAACAAGTGATGCATTTACCGGCAAATAACTTCCGGTAAAATAGAGTGGAAGGTTAATATTGATCGTGTCGGTTATATAGCCCTCATGCCTAACCAGTACGCGGTAATCTCCCGGTTTTATGTCAAATTTGAAAGTTCCGTCGCCCGATACTTTGATATTTTCTATTGCAGTTCCGGTCTGAACATTTATCACTCTTACCCCGGCCACTGATGGATTAACATCCATTCCGTCCTCAAGTGTTATCAGTCCCGATGCTGTGGTAATTTCATCGGCAGGATTGATGGCGACAATTCCGAAGATGTTTCTTGACTGGCTGGCATCATCAAATCTGCTTGCCACGAATCCGGGCGCATTGTTGTTCAGGATGTAGTTGGTATTTTCCATGACGGTGTTAAACGCGTACGGCATACCTGTTGGCTGAGTCCAGGCTCCGTTGCGGAATACTGACCTGAAAACATCATAACCGCCCATGCTTATATGCCCGACTGAGCTGAATACCAGAGCGTCTTCATCCGGGTCCCAGTATGGAGTATTTTCGTCCCATGGTGTGTTTATCACGTTTCCAAGATTGACCGGCCGTTCCCACGAACCGTCAGGTGCTCTCTGGGATACCCATATATCGAGTTCTCCTTCCCCTCCAGGCCTGTTGCTCGAAAAATACATCGTTCTGCCGTTTGGTGAAATAAAGCCATGGGCCTCCCAGTAAATGGAGTTTACATATCTTCCGACACTTTTGATTCTTGTCCATGTGGTATCAGTCCTTTGAGAGTAATAGAGGTTGCCGTCACCTCCGTCATCCATGAACATTATGAGCATCTTTCCGTCACCTGTTATTGAGTTGGTGTACAACCTGTCATAGCCTCCCAGCTGTCTTGTTATGTTGGACGGTTTTTGCCATTCTCCTGCGTTTTTATATGAACAGTATATTTGCGTTCTTCCCTGGTTTTTGACAGTAAAGACAAATACCGAATCGTTTCTGGCAAGCACAGGATTCATGGCTCCGGGATAGTCAGAAAGCCATGGAGTGAAAAGGGTTGTCACTATCCTCAGAGGCTTCTTTTTCATTTCCATAGCATATCTGCAGTTTCTTATCTGCAGGTCAATAAATTCCTCCTGGAAAGTCTCGGTGCCTGCAAGAAGTTTCCTCACATAGGTATACATTTCAAGTGCTTTTGCGAGACTGTCGTTCCTGTGATAGGCAGTGGCAAGATACAGGTAAGTATCAAGCGGTGCTTTTTCTCCTGAGTCTTTGAATTCTTTTGCGGTGGATACTACATTTTTAGATGCCTCCTGCAGCAGTTTCAGAGCATCGGACTTTTTGCCGTCAATGTTAAGGTAGCAGATACCCAGTTTGGCTTTGAGGCTTGCATAATCAGGGTATTCTTTTAAAAGCAATTCATAAATGCCTGCGGCTCTTTCATAATCTTTGTCGTAATAGTAGTATGAATCAGCTTCTTTGACTGCCCTGGCAAAATCTCTTCTGGCTGTCTCCTGAGCATTCAGGATGCTGAAACACAGGATAACACTGCAAAAGAAAACTATTTTCTTTTTAGGGTAGAAGTGCTTCATTATCTTAAAATTTTATAGTGACAGTTTATCAGAATGCAACTTCAGATTTAAGTTAACACCTAAAGATAACTAAAATTTTTATTAATTATCTGTTAAACAGAATAACATTAATTTCTCTGACAAACGCATCGCTGAATTCTTCCCTGCGGATTCTCTGGAGCTCATCTCTGGCTTCTTCATAAGTATCATATCTTCCGTAAAGATAATGCAGCATTCCGTCAACCTCTTTCACCTCCCTGACATCAGTAAGGCCGCGGAAGAGTATATTCTTATCGACAGGGAGTTTGGTCGATTTAAGCTGGATTGTATAGTATGTCCTCTTCTCAACCGGCATATCTCCTGGTCTTTTTGACACTTTTCTTATAAAGAGGTCAGACGGGTATCCCCTTCTTATCAGAAAATCCCTGTGGGCATAAGCCGCTTCACGTGTAAGAAACTCTCCGGTAGTGTATCTGTAGAACATATCATTCTCGTTGTAAATCACCTTGATATCTGAGACATACCTGAAATAGCTGATATCAACCGGGTTATAGAGAGCTATAACCTGAACGGTGTAGAAAAGCACTT
>JABUEV010000079.1 GCA_013314865.1 Bacteroidales bacterium
ATCGGTCAACACTATCCAGATTGCCGAAGCACTTAAGGAAAAAGGATTTGAAATCGACCGCAAAAGTATCACCCTGCCTGATGAACAGATCAAAGAGGTTGGCAAATATAAAGCCGTCATAAAACTTCACAGGGACGTGAAAGTCGAAATAGACTTTGAAGTGGTTCCTGAATAAAAGTTATTAAAAATCTGTCCTGAAAGTAACTCCTGTCTGATTTAAAAGATATCAGGCAGTAACTTTCAGGACATTTTATTTTGCGGCAACAGTCTCAATTTCTATCAAAGCCCCCAAAGGAAGCTCCTTTACGGCAAATGCGGCCCTGGCAGGCTGGTTTTCGAAGTAAAACCTTGAATAAACCTCATTCATAGCACTGAAATTTGCCATATCAGTAAGATAACAGGTGGATTTCACAACTTCAACCAGGCTATAACCTGCTTCATTCAAAATAGCCATTATATTCCTGAGTGCCTGTTCAGTCTGTGCCTTTATTCCGCCATCAACTAACTTCCCTGTTGAAGGATCAACCCCCAACTGACCTGAAACATACAAAGTATTGTTTGCCTCAACCGCCTGGCTGTAAGGGCCAATGGCAGAAGGCGCTTTAGATGTTCTGATAATTCTTTTCATTAGAGTGACGATTAGTAATAATAATCATGATAATCCTTTCTGCGTTCATATTTCAGATCAGAAAGAATAGCAGCCTTGGCTCTTATCGTAAAATTCCACATCTTCATTGAACCATTTGGTATCCAATTGAAACTCATATCCCAGCAATGAAGATCCCTCGAGATCCCTATCTGTGTCATTGTAATCTGCTTCATTGCGAAATCATACCCTGTGGTATAAGTAATTCCCATTTTTTTTGTGAGAGTAACACTCCCGTTTAATGAAAGAGTCTGACTTATTTCGGATTTAGAAAATCTTTTTGCATAACTCATACTGTAACTGACAGCCATCGTCCATGGCACATCAAAAATCTGGTATCCATACTCATCAAACATTGAGCCTGTAGGTTCGGTGTTTGCCGGATCTGTGTTAATGGCGCCGCCAGGTATCTGTGTGGTCCGGCGAGGCATGGATGATGAGGATCTGCTTTGGGATGATTTATTACCTGAGAGTAATTGCCTCATATCAAAATCAAGACTGACTGAAAGCCCTGTCAGCCTCATGAGCTTTTTCGTCTGTGAGTAGTAAAATTCTGAAATCTGCTGACCTTTGCTGTTAAGCCCGTAGAGAGAAAAACTTGTATTTGCTGAAACATTAAGATTTTTGAACAGTGTAGTTCTCATTGCCATCACCACCGGTGCCCATCTCATTGAATCAGCAAAAACATTATATGAAGTTGAAATACTCAGGTTATCAATTATCCGGACCTTTTCGGGTTTTCCCGTTGTATCATTTTTCTGGAACACTTTAGCTTCAATGATGTTTACAATGCTGAAGTTTATGCCGCTTGACCTTCTTGGAAGAGAAGGTGTTCCGAATATTCCACCTTCAAAGATTGAGTATTGAGTCATCCTGCCGGAGGTATCAGACTGAACAGTCCGGTACATATTAGTGCTCAGACCCCTCAGGGACGGGACATAGCTGAATCCGACAGACGGTTTCATTACATGGCGAATAGCCTGTACCCTTGATTCAGGTTTGAATGTGTACATTCCGAAAATCTGAGGATTAAAGCTTGCGCTTACAGACGGATTAAGAGCATGTCCATAAAACAGACCACGCAATGTATCATTCACAACTGCAGGAACAACTTTATTAACCTCGGGATTAAAATATTCAGGATTCCAGTTTTTAATAATCTTCCTGGTATAAAGAACCCCGGTGTAAGACAATTGAGGGGAAATTGAAAAATTTCTGAAGGGACGCAGTTGAATGCTTAGTGGAGCTTCATGCTTAAAACCATTTCTCATGTTTTCCCATACACTTCTTTTGAATAAAAGGCTATCATAAGTATCAATCTGGTTATCAAGCGATGCAGTATACTGGAATTGGAGTTCCTGATACCATTTGGTCCTTCCGGTAGTGCGCCTGCTTTTGAGAGGATAAATCCTTCCCATGTTAAAATTAAGCTTGGGAAGATTAACACTTACTGTTTTATTACTCACGTTCTGGCTATGATTCATACTGGTAGTCAGGTTGAACGGGGTACCTTCCCATGTTTTTGAGTAACTCACACTTGACTGCCTTTGAGTTGTTACATGTTCAGCCACAACATAACTGTTTGTCCTGTCAAATCCGCTTGAACTCATGTTTACACTTGCAGCAAACCTTGAGCCTGGCCTTGCTTTTGGATTCTGAGTGTAAGTCCACCCCAGACGGTAATTAACTGCTTTCCGGTAGTCAGGCAATCCCTTATGCCCTGAAACATTGTTGGCATAGCTGAAGGTAAAATTGCCGCTGTACTTATATAATTTATTATAAGTGGTGGTGGCTGTCAGCATCCAGGTACCATTTGTATAAATATTCCCTTTAAGGGCAAGATCAAAATAGTCGTTAATAGCAAAATAATATCCTCCGTCTGTCAGGGAATAGCCTCTTTGCTGTTCCTGTCCTACTCTGGGGATTATGATACCAGATGCCGCTCTTTTGGTCTGAATCGGGAAGAATCCAAATGGTATGGCCAAAGGAAGCGGGATACCTTCCAGGACCAGATTCCCGGGCCCTGAAATAATCTTTTTGCCAGGGTATATTCTTGCCTTTGGAAGATTTATGTAAAAATGAGGAATTTCGGCATCACAGGTAGAATATGTGCTTCTGGATATATTTGAAGTGCCGTCATCCAGAAGTTTTGTTACTGAGCTTCTGAGCAATCCTTCCTCCTGTTTTGTGGCTATATTGTAAACCAGTGCCTTTTTACTCCTGAAATTGTATGTAAGTGAATCTGCTTCAAATTCCTGTGATTTTTCCCTGAAGACAGGTTTTCCCTTAAGCACTCCTGCCGTATCCCGTATTCCTGTCGCAAAAAGAGTGTTTGATTCCATGTTAAATACAATGGAATCAGCCGTGATTTCTATGTCACCATACGTAACTTTAGCATTGTCTCTCAGGATTGCTCTTTTATTGACAAGATCCGTTTTCTTCAGTCCTGATGAGGAATAAACAACCTGACGGTCAATAGCATCGGGAGATATCACTAATTTTTTCACTCCGGAAGTGTCAGAGGCAAGGGTATCGGTGATGTAATATGATTCAGTTCCGGCCGGAACGTTTTCCTGTGAGACAAGAGATGCACAGCTTAAAACCGCTGAGAAGATAACCAGGAACCGTTTATTATAAAAAAAATACAACTTAAATGCTATTTTTGTATAATTTTTGAGCAATACCGGATGACACAGGCAAAACTAAGCAAAAAAATTTCAACTGATAATGACCCCTGCTATTATAAACGACAAACACCATACCAATTATATCAACAGACATAAATCGCTGATTTCTGTTCTTCTGGCAGCAGTTGCCCTTTTTGGATTTATGAATCTGAAAGCTATTGATAAGACCTGGACTATCGTAATTGATGCCGGTCATGGCGGAAAAGATCCCGGAGCACTGGGCTCTTTTGCAAAAGAGAAAGACATCACATTGAATATTGCCCTTAAAACAGGGGATTACATTGAAAAGAATATCAGCAATGTTAAAGTTTTATACACCAGGAAGACAGATACATTCCTGGATATCAAGGAGAGAGCCGAATTTGCGAACAGAAACAAAGCCGATCTTTTTATATCAATCCACGCAAACTGGGCAAAATATTCAAGTATAAGAGGAACTGAAACATTTGTAATGGGACTTGCAAAGGACCAGGAAAATCTTGAAGTGGCTATGAAAGAAAACGAGGTTATATTGCTCGAGGATAATTATACCACAAAATACGAGGGATTTGACCCCAAATCACCTGAATCATATATAGTTTTCACCCTGATGCAGAATATCTTTCTGGAGCAGAGCACAAACCTTGCATCTTATATTCAACAGCAATATAAAGACAGGATTAAGAGGACAGACAGGGGGGTAAAACAGGCAGGATTCTGGGTTCTTTTCATGACAACCATGCCAAGTGTGCTGACCGAAACAGGATTCATCACCAATCCTGACGAAGAAAAATTTCTTAGCTCAAGCCAGGGGCAGGATTATATTGCTTCAGCCATTTACAGGGCATGCCGTAATTATATAGAGGAGATAAACAAGAAAAGCGGAATCTCCACAGCTGTAAGAACTGATACTATTGCAACGGTTGATACACTTGCTATTTCAGCCAAAGAATCGCCCGGGATTAAATTTACAGTGCAGATTACCACCTCAGTTAAACCAAAGGAAGTTAAACCCGAAAACTTTAAAGGACTCAGTGATGTTTCTGAAATTCTGGTGAATAAGATTTATAAATATACTTCCGGCAGATTCGATGAATACTCTGAGGCACTGGCATACAGGAAAAAGATCTTATCTTTATTCCCGGATGCTTTTATAGTTGGCATAAAAGACAACAATATATTACCTTTGCAGGAAGCCCTTAAACTGAAAAGGAATCAATAATAAGTCCTGAAATGAAAAAATTTTCAAACGAACTGAAGGTAGGAGTCACAGCATTAATAACTATTATAATTTTCATATGGTTATACAACTTCCTGAAAGGGAAAGATTATTTCAGCAAGACAGCAAGATATTATGTGATATATGACAAGATCGGAGGTCTTGCTGAATCGAGTCCGGTTGAGGTTAATGGCTATAAAGTAGGTGTTGTACAGTCAATCAGGTTTACCGACCCTCTCTCGGGCAGACTCCTGGTTGTATTAACCGTAGATAAAGGAATTAAACTGCCCAGGAATACAATTGCAGAAATAACTACAGCTACTCTGGTAGCGGGAATGAAGGTACAGTTTATCTACGGAGAAGGACCAGGCACATATTCAAACGGAGATACAATTCCCGGAAGACTTGCCGAATCAATCATCCTGAAGCTTGAAAATGAACTGATACCTTTAAAAGATAAAGTTGTGAACCTGATTGTGTCACTTGATTCTGTTGCTACATCTCTGGATGAAATTCTTGATCCGCAGTTCAGAAATAATATCAGGACCAGTGTTGCCAGCCTGAGCAGTACTTCAGAAAATCTGAATGAAATAGTTGCTTCAAGGGAAGAGGCAATAAAGGAGACCTTGACCAGCATTAATGAATTTACCAGAATGCTTGCAGATAATTCCTCAAAGCTAAGCAACACTATTTCAAATCTTGAATCATTATCTGACACGATTAACGCCGCCGATCTTTATGAGACAGCAAGCAATTTAAGGAAGAGTCTTGAAAAGGCCTCCATTATGGTTGAAGACCTTGGCCAGGGAAAAGGAACCGCAGGAAAACTGATGACTGATGATTCGCTGTATGTAAATCTTAACAATGCACTGGCCAGTCTTGACCTGCTCCTGAAGGATCTTAAGGAAAACCCAAAAAGATATGTTCATTTTTCAATATTTGGAAAGAAGAATACACCATCAGGAAAATAGAAATACAATAAGCTGATTTACAGTATTTAAAAAAACAGAATTAAATTACCGGCAAAATAGTCTCCGATAAATCAGTATCCTGTTAAATTTTGAGCATAGATTTGAGAAGAATGTAAGACCTTCAGAGACAGTAGTAATACTAATAAATATCTGATTATAAGCACATTAAAAATGTAAAAAATTTTTTTTTGATAAAATATTGAAGGATAAAAACATATAAAATTTTTGAAAAAGTCAAGTAAAAAAAATTTTTTTTTTAAGATTTTTTTTTACAAATATTGCCTCGTGAATAAGCGCGATTTGAAACCTTAAAATTAAAAAACCAGTATTTAATAATGAATAAAACCCACATTGAAGTTTGGAATAGTTGTTTGCAGATCATCAAGGACATTATTCCATCTGTGAGTTACAAGACATGGTTTGAGCCGATAATACCATTAAAACTTGAAAACAATGTGTTGACTATTCAGGTTCCAAGTCCCTTTTTCTATGAGTATCTGGAAGAGCAGTACATAGACATTCTGCGTAAGACCTTAAGGCGTGAAATTGGCCCTGATGCCAAGCTTGAATATAATGTAGTGATGGAAAATGCCAATTACACCGACGGGAAGCCTTATACAGTAAGATATCCCTCAAGGAACAAGACTGAACTTGTAAACAAGCCGGTACAGGTCCCATTCGAAGTCACTCAGCCTTCTATTAAGAATCCGTTTATTATTCCGGGGTTAAAAAAGGTACACTTTGACCCCAAACTTAATCCTGATTACAATTTCAACAATTTTGTAGAGGGTGAATGTAACAGACTGGCAAGATCTGCCGGAATTGCTGTCGGCAATAATCCTGGCGGAACAGCATTCAATCCTTTGATGATTTATGGAGATTCAGGGCTAGGCAAAACTCACCTTGCGCAGGCAATAGGAATACTGGTTAAGGAAAAACATCCTGACAAGGTTGTTCTTTATGTTAACGCAAATAAATTCCAGACTCAGTTTGTTGAATCAATCAGAAATAATAACAAGAATGATTTTCTTCATTTCTATCAGATGATAGATGTGCTGATTCTGGATGATGTTCACGAATTTGCAGGAAAAGAAAAAACTCAGGACACTTTCTTCCATATCTTTAATCACATCCACCAGTCAGGCAAACAACTCATCCTTACCTGCGACAGACCTCCTGTAGAACTTCAGGGCATGGAACAGAGGCTTTTGTCGAGATTCAAATGGGGTTTACAGGCCGATCTTCAAAGACCGGATTATGAAACCAGGCTGGCAATTCTCAAGAAAAAAGCCTATAACGACGGTATTGAACTGCCGGAAGAAATTCTTGAATACCTTGCTGCAAATATCTCAAATAACATAAGAGAGCTTGAGGCAGTGCTGATATCACTTTATGCACAATCAACTCTTAATAAGAAGGATATCACCCTCGATCTGGCACGTCAGATGGTTGAAAAGCTGGTCAGTACCACAAGGCGTGAAATAACGATTGAATATATACAGAAAGTGGTGTGCGAATATTACAAGATACCTGTCGAACTAATTCAGGGTAAAACCAGAAAAAGAGAAATAGTCCAGGCACGGCAGGTTTCGATGTACTTTTCAAAAAACCTCACAAAAGCATCACTTGCAAGCATAGGTTCACACATTGGAGGGAAAGACCATGCAACTGTCCTTCACGCATGCAAGACAGTCAATAATCTGATCGACACAGATAAACATTTCCGAAATCAGATAAATGAAATTGAGAAGAAACTAAAAATCTAACAATGAATATCAGTCAGTTTAAAGATACATTCTTTGAAAAATACGGGAACAGGAACAACAAGCCTGTTCTTTTTTTCGCACCCGGCAGAGTAAATCTGATCGGCGAACATACCGATTACAACGGAGGGTTTGTTTTCCCCTGTGCATTAAATTTCGGCACCTACCTGTGCATAAGGAAAACAAATGATAAAAAATTAAAATTCAGTACATTGAATTTTAATGAGGACCAGGTTACCGAACTTAAGGAATTATTCAGAAATGAGAAGAAAAGCTGGATAAATTATCCCCTCGGCGTAATCAACGAATTTCTCAAAAAGAACATAAAACTGACAGGCATTGAATTTCTTTTCTATGGGGATGTCCCAAACGGTGCAGGATTATCCTCCTCCGCCTCTATTGAAATGGTAACTGCGGTTGCAATCAATGAAATTTTTGAAGCAGGATTCAGTACACTTGACCTGGTAAAGATGAGTCAGAGAGCTGAGAATGAATTCGTGGGAATGAATTGCGGGATTATGGATCAGTTTGCATCAGGTTTTGGCAAAAAAGACCATGCTATTTATCTGAATTGTGATACCCTTGATTATGAAAATGTTCCGCTGAAACTTGGAGACAATGCACTTATAATCACAAATACAAACAAAAGAAGGGGACTGACAGATTCCAAGTATAATGAAAGGCGAAGTGAATGCGAAAAAGCTGTTGAATTGCTTCAAGCTTACAAACCTGTCAGGAATCTGGGTCAGATAACAGTCTCTGAACTTGATATTCTTGAAAAATACATTAAGGATCCGGTTGTCAGGAAAAGGGCAAGACATGTCATTACAGAAAATGACAGAGTTCTGGAAGCAGTCAAGGTATTAAAATCTGACAACATTGACAGGTTTGGAGAATTGATGAACCAGTCGCATGACTCTTTGAAGAATGATTATGAAGTAACAGGAAATGAACTTGATACTCTGGTATATGAGGGTAGAAAGTTAAAGGGTGTCATCGGGACCAGAATGACAGGTGCCGGTTTCGGCGGATGTACTGTAAGCATAATCAAAAAAGAGCATGCCCAGGATTTCATGTTAAAGCTTTCAAAGGTTTATACTGAAAAGACAGGTTTAAAAGCCAGCTTCTATCAGCCCGAGGTTGGTGACGGGGCAAAAAGAATCGGATGATTCATTTTGCTACCGGATTAAGCCCGATTAATCATAAATTATTTTCTTATCCTGAAGTTGGATGTGTCGATATCTTTGACGCATCTGAATCCCACAGTGGCATTTCTGTCAAAACCAGGGGATACAAGAAGCATTATCTGGGTTTTGTCTAAAGGCTGAGGTCCTCCCTGTATATACCACCAGCTTGAATCAGGTTTG
>JABUEV010000080.1 GCA_013314865.1 Bacteroidales bacterium
ACTGGGATCATTCGAAAGAAAAGGAATACAGGATATCATACCGTTACAGGAATCTTCAGGGCAATGAAGAGATCTTCAGATATACAGGCAGGATCAGGAAAGAGCCAACCGGCCGTCCTTTGCGAATGGGAGCAATGACATGCCAGTACCATACAGGATTCCCTTACTCGCCTGTCGTAAGGAACCTCAGGTTAAAGAATCCGGATATACTTTATTTTTCCGGAGATCAGATATATGAGCAGAACGGCGGATATCCCATAAAAAGGGAACCTGAAGATATGGCTATTCTTAACTATCTGGGTAAGTGGTATATGTTTGGCTGGGTTTTCGGTGATATTATGCGCGACATTCCAACAATTTGCACACCCGACGATCATGATGTGTTTCAGGGGAACCTGTGGGGAGGAGGAGGAATACCAAGGCCTTCAGGCACTGCCAGCAGGGATGACATTATGGGCTTCACTCAGACAGTGAGGATGGTCAATGTTGTAAATACAACCCAGTGTTCTCACCTGCCCGATCCGTTTGACCCTGCTCCGATAGAGCAGGGCATGAAGGTATGGTACACCAGCCTTACTTATGGAAGAATTTCCTTTGCCATAATAAGCGACAGGATTTTCAAATCAGGTCCGAATCTGGTCGCAGACTGGGAAGGCAGAAAAGATCATCTGAAAGCTCCGCTCAAAGACCCTTCAGTTATTGACATACCTGAGCTGACATTTCTTGGTGAAAGGCAGGAACTGTTTCTCAAAAACTGGATCACTGACTGGAAAGGTGCTGACATGAAGGTCCTTTTGTCTCAGACACCTTTCGCAAATGCAGCCACGCATCACGGAGAACAGGACGGATATCTTTTCGGAGACCTGGACTCCGGAGGATGGCCAAAGAAAGCACGAGACAGAGCTCTCGGTATCCTTAGAAAAGGTTTTGTCTTTCATATTGCCGGTGACCAGCATATTCCATCCCTTATACATTACGGAATTGAAACATTCCGCGACGCCGGATGGTGTTTCTGTACACCTGCAATTGCTGTAGGGTATTCCAGATGGTTCCGTCCGGATGAACTGAATATCCCTGTAAACAACAGACCGGAACATAACCTGCCTAATACAGGTGAGTATATCGATGGATTCGGAAACATGAATTATGTTTATGCCATCGGCAATCCGGGCAATTTTGCAGGTATTGCCGACCGATATAAATTCCAGCAGGAGAAATCGGCCGGACTGGGTTTTGTCGAATTTGATACGGAAAATCGTAAAATTACAATGGAATCATGGCGGTTCCTGAGTGACGTTGCAAACCCTGACAATGAGAGCCAGCATCCCGGGTGGCCGCTCACAATAAGCCAGATGGATAATTACGGACGTGAGCCGGTGGCTTACCTGCCAACTCTTAAGATATCCGGAGATCCTGATCCTGTTGTGGAGGTAATCAATCAGACAACAGGCGAACTTGAATATATATTGAGGATTAAAGGAAATGAATTTACACCCAAAGTTTTCAGTAATGACAGGTTCATCGTACGAATCGGTTATCCTGAGAAAGGCCTCGCAAGAGAATTAATTGACATTATTCCGGACACTGCTTTCGGAGCATCGGAACTCAGAATTGACTTCAATTAATCATCAGGATAATGTATATTCTGGTATTTGTAAAGTAAATAAACTGATTAATTCATATACTTTGTGAACCTTTTTGTAATCCTTTGACTTCCTTCGTGGTTAAGAATTTTTTACCATTCCATTAGAATCATTAAGGGTATCGTTAAGTAGCACAAAGGTATATAGTAGATTAACTACATTATGAATTATAAAGACTAAAATAATCTGAAATGAAAAGTCTTTTTATGCTGTTAATTCTGATTTGGGCAAATCAGTCGGCTTATGATCAGAATTCTAAGGAGTATGACCTGGTGATTTACGGAGGTACATCCGCAGGTATCAGCGCAGCTATTCAGGCATCAAGGATGGGGAAATCAGTAGTGCTGATTGAGCCCACCGGTCGGATTGGCGGTTTAACCACAGGAGGATTGGGTCAGACAGATATCGGAAACAAGCAGGCTATAGGTGGAATTGCCCGTGAGTTTTATCAGAATATTAAAAAATATTACCAGCAACCGGAAAACTGGAAATGGCAAAAACCGGAAGAGTATCGTGATGGCGGACAGACCCGGACAGTGTCAGGTGAAGATGCTATGTGGACTTTCGAACCATCTGCCGCACTTAAAGTATTTCAACTGATGATAGAACAGGAAAGGAATATCACTCTGATTTATAATCAGAGGCTCGACAGGCAAAAAGGAGTTAAAAAAAGGAAAGGGGTGATTCTATCCATTTCAATGGAGAACGGAATATCTTATTCGGGTAAAGTCTTCATTGATGCCACTTACGAAGGTGACTTGATGGCCGCTGCTGGCGTTTCCTACACTGTGGGCAGAGAATCTAATAAAAAGTATGGAGAGACGCTCAATGGAGTTCATACAGCAGACACTACCCGCACTATGACCAACAGGTTATCTCATAATTCTATCAACCACAATTTCGTCCATGGTGTTGATCCATATCGCGAAAAAGGCAACCCGGCAAGCGGGCTTTTGCCGTTTATCAATCCGAAAGGACCCGGAAAGGAAGGCTCTGCAAACAAAGGTGTGCAGGCTTATTGTTTCAGAATGTGCCTTACAGACCATCCCGATAATCGCATCCCGTTTGAAAAGCCTGCGAACTACAATGAACTGGATTATGAACTGCTGTTAAGAAACTATGAAGCTGGAGAAAAAGGTTTTCCGTGGATAAACTCTGCTATGCCCAATCGAAAAACTGACACCAACAACCGCCTGGGGTTTTCCACCGATTTTATCGGACAGAACTGGAACTATCCGGAGGCCTCTTATAAAGAGAGGGAAGAGATTGCAGAACGCCACCGCAATTATCAGAAAGGTCTGATGTGGACCCTGGCGTACCACCCTAGGATGCCTGAACAAATACGCAATGAAGTGTCACGATGGGGAATGTGTCGGGATGAGTTTGTTGAAGGAAACGGCTGGCAGGAGCAGTTATATATCAGGGAAGCCCGGCGTATGATCAGCGACTATGTTATGACCCAGTATAATTGTGAAGGTCTTGTGGTGGCACCCGATCCCATTGGTCTTGCTGCATACGGAATGGACTCTCATCATGTTCAGCGGTATATTACACGAGAAGGATTTGTTAAAAATGAAGGTAACGTGGAAGCTCCTGTCAGAGGTCCCTATCCGATAAGTTACCGCGCCATTGTGCCCAGAGAAAGACAGTGTAAGAACCTGCTGGTGCCGGTTTGCCTGAGCGCTTCCCATATAGCATTTGGTTCAATACGTATGGAACCTGTTTTTATGGTTCTGGGACAGTCGGCAGCCGTTGCTGCTTATATGGCAATAGAAAAGGAAATACCTGTTCAGAAGGTCAATTACGATGAATTGAAGAAAGTTTTATTGGAATGTAAACAGAGACTTCAATAAGATGCTTATTGATTTATTGATTTCATGAACTTAGTAGAAATTAGGGTAATTCATTGTGCAACTTGATGGTTATTATCTTTTTTACCACAGAGGATCTGAAAAAGTTATCGAATAAAATGAAATTTTCTATGAAAATATTGACACTCTGTTTATTATATGCTATTTTAACTGGAAACTTTGTAGTTGCTCAGGATTGCTGGTTACACCTTTCAACCACAAAAGGCGACCTGGATATCCCAAATCCGGGAAAACAACAAACCTCCTGCGCGGTTGCCGACTTCGACAACGACGGCATAAACGATTTCTGTGTCTCGGAACGAACTTCTCCTCCGGGACTTGTGTGGTATCAGAGAACAACAAACGGGTGGATCCGACATATAGTTGAGGATGCAATTTGTTTTATTGAAGCCGGCACAATAGCTTTCGATGTGGATAATGATGGCGACCAGGATATAATTGCCGGCGGTGAGAGTAAGACCAATCAGGTTTGGTGGTGGGAAAATCCTTACCCCGACTTCAGCAAACCGGCATGGCCAAGGTACCTGATAAGAAATACTGGCGGCAATAAGGTGCACGACCAAATTGTCGGGGATTTTGACAGCGACTCTAAACCCGATCTCGTTTTCTGGGCTCAGGGCGACCAAACCCTTTATTTTGCACGTATTCCTGAAGATCCGGTCCTGATAGAAAACTGGAAACTAATTCCGGTTTACAAATATTACTCCGACAGCCAGATGGAACAACATGGAATATACCCGTCATGGAAGAGTACTAATGAGCATGAGGGACTTGCAAAGGCTGATATTGATGGCGACGGAGTTCAGGATATTATTGGAGGAGGTCTGTGGTTTAAATTTATTGGAAACGATCAGTTCTCATATAACATAATTGATGAGGCATATACATTCAGTCGCACAGCTGCCGGTCAGTTAATTCCGGGCGGCAGACCAGAAGTGGTAATGGTGGTCGGCGACGGCCTTGCACCAATGTATTTATACCAGTATGACAAGGGAACATGGAAAAGGAAAGAAATCGTAAAATCTGTGAGCAATGGCCACTCGCTTGCTGTAATTGATTTTGACAATGACGGAAATTTGGATATTTGGTACGCTGAAATGACGCTGAGCGGCCATAAGGAAGCTGTCAACCGCATCCTGTTCGGCGACGGAAAAGGAAATTTTATTCGTGATATGATTATATCAAAGGGCATCGATGTTCACGATTCAGAAATAGCAGACCTCGATGGTGATGGTGATTTAGATATACTTGGAAAACCTTATGACGGCGATGCCCCACGCCTCGATATATGGCTGCAAAACGGAACAGGAGAAAAAATTCCTCTCCCGAAAAAATGAATTAATCACTTCATTCTGCTTTTAAGAAAAACCACAAAACATCTTCTGTGCGGAAACCATACATTTGTTACCGGTATTTCTTACGGTAAAGCCATGAGATGCTTTAATATTCTGCGAAAAAGGTTGTAACAGAATTAGCCGGTGCGGTGTATACTATTTCCCCGTTTATCAGTTCAAAATTCCCTACTTCATTGTATATCTCGCTCTCACCCTGGGTACGGTATGCCCTGAATTTTTTTGCTGTCGTACCCTTTACCTTTATCACTACAGGTTTTTCCTTGTTGAAGTTTGTATTAATGATAATAAAGGCATCCGGATGTTTTGTTCCGTTTGATGCAAAAGCGATCACCGGGATTTCACTGTCCATTGAAACAGTTTTTGCAACAGCCATCCCAGGCTGTCCGGCACGTGACACCTGTTTGTAATAATAGTATCCGGGCCGGACAATATATGTGCCGTCTTCGTTAACATTTATCGCACACCCCGGATTTGGGTCTCCGCCGATCCACAATGGCGGTCTCTGGATGCCTGCCCATGGAATTATACCGTTAACCTGTGCCTCATAGATATTGCCCCATATTTCTTTCAAGAATCGGGCATCCATTCTGCTCCATGAGGTCGAGGTGCACCATGCATGAAGATCAGGTCTTTTTACCCTCAGCAAATTTATGCCTGCAGAAGTATGACTACCGTACCACCGGTTATCATAACTGCCGTTGTAGAAACCATGTGAAGTAATAATTCCAAGATTTTTCAGAGCTGTCTTATCTTCTGCAAGAGCGTCGGCATAACCCCAGAAACTGAATCTGTACCAGTTTGTGGGTTCACCATTGGTAATCCATACATCCTTCAGTCCGGCTTTGTTAAGTATTGGACGTGTAAATTTCAGAAAATCAATTACCTGTTCAGGTGACCAGTACATATTATAATCATGTCCGGAACCTATATTTCCGCTTTTACCGTCCCACGGCCACCTCTCCCAGTCTTCACCTTCATTGTGCAAGGAAATGTACCTGACAGGGAATTTTTCCTTTTCCTTAAGAAATTTTACCCAGTTGATAAGGTAATTTGCGAGATCAGTTTTGTGCGCATGGTCGAGATCCCTTCCGCGCAGAGTCTTTTGCATTGTCATATATGCCGGAGGACCGTACAAAGTGGTAATAATAGTCAGATCGTCACCCCGGGACCTTGTTTTTTCAAGACCCATACGTACAAACATCCTCATGTTCCTGGTTGTGGTTTCATGGTCATAAGCAGCCCCAGACTCCTTTTGCTGAAAGGGATCAAGGAACATTTTAACCAGCCCCGGCTTAAGACCGTCATCTCCGAAAACCAGATCGATAACCTCCCTTCGGCTCTGTTCTGAAAGTATACTGAACCCCCCATAATCAGTCGGATTTGAGGTATAATCGATGGTCTGAGCTGTCTCCACATAGTTGAACCCGAAACCATCCCATGTCCTGAGTTTCGCAGAAAAATCAACAGTTACCGGGCATCCTTTAAAAATCGGGAATTGCGACTGTAAGGCAACTGTAACCAGAAGCATCATACCGGTTATGATAATCTTTCTTTGTTTTTTCATTTGTCAATATGACTTGTTTTAATTCGATTTTGAGAGCGGATTACTATCTTTAGATTATAAAAGTAAAAAGATTATTAAATGCGCAGAAGAGATTTTTTATCGAAATTGACAGTTGCTGCCGGCTCAATCGGACTTGGTATCGGTTGCACCAGGAGAGTCTACAAACATTCCGGAGATACATTACAAAAAAGTAATACGGATGCTCGCAACGGCAGGAAATATGTTATTGAGCCTTCCAGAAAAATTGAAGTCCTGGCTGAAACGGATGTCCTTGTTATTGGAGGAGGCCCTGCAGGAACTGCAGCTGCAATAGCATCAAGCAGGACCGGGGCCGAAACCTGTCTTGTAGAACGCTATAATCATCTGGGAGGATTATGGACAGGAGGGCTGGTATTGCCTCTTTTATCAACTCATGCTGTTGACAGAGATAAGAGAAGAAAACAGGTGATATTCGGAGTTTGGGGAGAGATGGCCGAAAGGCTGAAAAACCTTGGTATGTCAATACAGGAAATTAATCCGGTAATTGATCCCGAAGCCGGTAAATATGTGCTTGATGAAATGGTGAGGGAAGCCGGCGTTAAAACCTTGTTTCATGCATGGTGCACCGGTGTAATAATGGATGAAAATGTGATTAAAGGAGTATACATAGAGAGTAAATCGGGAAGGCATACAATTCTGGCTAAAGTTGTTATAGATTCCACCGGTGATGGAGATGTACTCCATTTGGCCGGCGAAAACTATGAAATGATGAATTATCATATCGGATTGAATTACCGGCTGGGTAATGCAGACCGGGTTGACAGATCCAGGCCTTTACCTGAAGGTTCCGGAATTGGCAGCCCTACTCCGTTAAAGAGCGTGAATTGGGTAAATATGCACGGCCCCGATGATCAGAACGGTGTGGATATTCTAAACCTGTCAAGACTGCAAATGGAATTCAGAAAGGAAATCTGGGAAAAAACCTGGCAATTGCGTCATACTCCTGGTTACGAAGAAATATTTTTACTCGACACAGCATCACAAATTGGGGTGAGAATGTCCCGTATTCTCGATGGTGAATACAAGCTGACACTTGAGGATACCATGACTTACAGATCGTTCGATGATGTAATAGGTGTTAGCGGTGCATGGACAACAATTATTTATAATGGACAACCTGTAAAGCCTGAAGTGAGACCAATGTGGCAGATCCCGTTCAGATCGCTTATACCCAGGAAAACAGATAACCTTTTAGTTGCAGGCAGATGCTTCTGTTTTGAAAAAGCGCTTGTTGAGGACACACGGATAATCGGCACATGCCTGGTAACTGGTCATGGAGCCGGTGCAGCAGCTGCCCTGGCTGTTAAAAAGGGTATGAGGGTCAGAGATGTGAATCCCCTGGAATTAAAGAAGCTTCTTATTCAGCAGGGTGCATGGTTAGGATAATAAAAGTCATTATAAAAACCTGAATATTAAAGCACTTAAAGAATTGAGTTTATATGATAAGGATTATTAGCGGGTGCCTTCTACTATGTGGAGCTATTACAGCAAATGCACAGCAAAAACCAAATATAGTGTTAATCCTTGCCGACGACATGGGTTACTCAGACATAGGATGCTTCGGCTCTGAAATAAAGACTCCTGTGCTTGACAGACTGGCTGAGCAGGGATTGCGAATGACACAATTTTATAACGCCTCAAGGAGCTGCCCCACACGGGCCTCTCTGCTGACTGGTCTCTATCAGCATCAGGCAGGGGTGGGTGATATGGTATCAGACCTTGGTTATCCTGCATATCAGGGTTATCTGAACAATAAATGTATTACTCTTGCAGAGGCACTTAAAAGGAACGGCTACTGTACTTTCATGTCGGGTAAATGGCATGTTGGTGACAAACCTGAAGCCCACCCTCTGAACAGAGGTTTTGACAGGTATTTTGGACTTATCGACGGAGCAGGAAGCTATTTTAAACCAATCGCATACAGATCAAATATGAATCCCGTCAGATGGATGCTCGACGATAAAGATTTTTTCCCTCCCGACAGCGGATTTTATATGACTGACGCCATTGGGGATTATGCTGTTAGATTTGTCAGTGAAAGGGAAGAAAAAACG